>CAZNIX010000569.1:0-3044 GCA_964573125.1 uncultured Thermoanaerobaculia bacterium | reverse complement strand
CGCCGCCGCAGCCGGCGGCGGCGAGGGCGATCGACAGCGCCGCGACCAGCGCGCGGGCGGCCTCGGCGAGCGCGGGTGGCGGCAACGGGCGCGGGGCGGGAGGGCGCGGGGCGATCGTCATCGGGTCCATCCTCCTGGATCGGATCGAACGGGCGATCCGGCCGGTCGCCGGCGCCCGCAGCGCGGGCGCGGCGGCGGCAAGTCTAGCCGACCGCGGGGCGGCCCGGCGCGCGCTATCATGGGCGGGTGACGACGCTGCGGGAATCCGACCTGATCTACGACTGGAACCGCGCCGCCGGGCCCGACCTGACCCCGGCGCGGCCGCCGGTCGAGCTCGACGACGAGACCCTGCGCGACGGCCTGCAGTCGCCGTCGGTGCGCAACCCCTCGATCGAGGAGAAGATCGAGCTGCTCCACCTGATGGCCGGGCTGGGGATCGAGTCGGCCGACATCGGCCTGCCCGGCGCCGGCCCGCACGTCGCGCGCGACGTCGAGCGGCTGGCCGCGGAGATCGTGCGCGCGAAGCTCCCGATCGCCGCCAACTGCGCCGCGCGCACGCTGCGCGCCGACCTCGAGCCGATCGTCGACATCGCGCACCGGACCGGTCTCGCGATCGAGGCCGCGTGCTTCATCGGCTCGAGCCCGATCCGCCAGTACGCCGAGGCCTGGGACCTCGAGCGCATGCTGCGCCTGGTGCGTGAGGCGGTGGCGTTCCCGGCCGGCGAGGGGCTGCCGGTGATGTTCGTCACCGAGGACACCACGCGCGCCAAGCCGGACGACCTGCGGCAGCTCTATACCGCGGCGGTCGAGGCGGGGGCGAGCCGGGTGTGCGTGGCCGACACCGTCGGTCACGCCACCCCGACCGGGACGGCGAACGTCATCGGTTTTGTTCGCGATGTCGTCGGCGACGCGATCCGGGTCGACTGGCACGGCCACAAGGACCGCGGGCTCTCGGTCGTCAACTCGCTCGCCGCCGCCGCGGCCGGCGCCGACCGCCTGCACGGCACGGCGGTCGGCATCGGCGAGCGCGTCGGCAACACCCCGATCGACCTCCTGCTGGTCAACATGCACCTGCTCGGCTGGAGCGACCGCGACCTGACGCGGCTGCCCGAGTACTGCCGGCGGGTGGCCGCGGTCACCGGCGTGCCGCTACCCGACAACTACCCGGTGGTCGGCCGCGACGCCTTCCGCACCGCCACCGGCGTGCACGCGGCGGCGATCATCAAGGCGCGCGCCAAGGGCGACGACTGGCTCGCCGACCGCGTCTACTCCGGCGTGCCGGCGGCGCTGGTCGGCCGGCGCCAGGAGATCGAGGTCGGTCCGATGTGCGGCGAGTCGAACGTCGTCTACTGGCTCGAGGAGCGCGGCATCGAGGCCGAGCGCGAGCTGGTCGCCGCGATCTTCCAGTCCGCCAAGGCCTCGCCGCGCGTGCTCGAGCAGGGCGAGATCCTCGCGCTCTGCGACCGGCACGCGGCGCGACGGCCGGCGTGATCGGCGGCCTCACCTCCGAGCAGGTGCGGGAGCGGAGCGTCGGACCCGAGTGAGCGCACGGCGGTCGTTCGGAGCGGCGAGCGCTCGCGCGGCGGCGCGCCCGGCGAAAGCTCGTTCGGCGGCGAGCGGGACCTCGACGAACACGAACTGGGTGGCGTCGTAGAGATAGTCCTCGCCGGACTCGTCCACGACGCGGACGAATCCTTCGGCGGCGGCACGGTCATCGGGGAGCACCGCGTAGACCTTGCGCAGCTCGAGGTCCTCGCAGTCGGCGTCGTCGACGCAAAGCGCGAACCGTCGTTTCAGTTTCCCGGTCATGGTTCAGTCGAGGAGTCGCTTGATCTTCAATCGCCTGCGGCCGATGCCGTGCGCCTCGAACCAGTGAACTTCCGCATGATAGAGCCTACCATCCGGCAGCCGCACCGTGGCCACTCCCCTCCGCTTCCGCCACCGCAGCCCGCCGTAGGCCTTCCGTAGCGCTTGGAGGCGCCGGACGCCCGGACCCTCGGCGAGAGTCTCGACGTCGGTGATCTCGCCGTGGATCTCGAACCGCACCGGGGCCTCCCGGCTACCAGACGGAAAGCGTGCGGTCGTTTCAACCGGACCTCGGCCGTGCATCGCTTCGAGCTGGCGGCGCCGGTCGTACTCGGCTAGCCTGCCGAGCCGTGACCGAGCAACACGCCGGCGACGAGCGCCGGCCGCCGCCGCCGGGGCTGCGCGCGCTCGAGCGCTGGCTCGAGGCGCTCGCGCTCGAGCGCGGGCTGGCCGAGAACTCGGTCGCCGCCTACGGCAGGGACCTGCGCCGGCTCGCGGCGTGGCTCTCGGAGGGCGGCGGCGGGCGCGACCTCCTGACCGCCACCCGCGACGACCTCGCGGCCCACGTGCGCGACCTCCGCCGGCGCGGGCTCTCGCCGCGCTCGCTGCGGCGGGCGCTGTCGTCGATGCGCGGCTTCTACGGCGAGCTGGCGGCGGCGGGGGAGCGCGCCGACGACCCCGCCGCCGACCTGGTCGCGCCGCGGCTGCTCCGGCGGCTGCCCAAGGTGCTGACCGAGGAGGAGGTCGAGCGGCTGATCGCGGCGCCCGACGCGGCGACCCCGCTCGGCCTGCGCGACCGGGCGATGATCGAGGTGCTCTACGCCACCGGCCTCCGGGTCAGCGAGCTGGTCGGGCTCACCCTGACCCAGCTCCGGCGCGACCCGCGCGGGCGGCTCGAGTCGGGGTTCTTGCTGGTCACCGGCAAGGGGAGCAAGGAGCGGGTGGTGCCGCTCGGCGAGGAGGCCGAGGCCTGGCTCGCGCGCTGGCTCGCCGGCGCGCGCCCGGAGCTGGCCAAGGGCCGCCACCAGGCGGTGTTCGTCAACCGGCGCGGCGGCGCGCTCACCCGCCAGGGGTGCTGGAAGATCTTGAAGGGCCACGCCCGCGCCGCCGGCGTGCCCCGGGTCTCGCCCCACGTCCTGCGCCACAGCTTCGCCACCCACCTGCTCGAGCACGGCGCCGACCTGCGCGCGGTCCAGACGATGCTCGGCCACGCCGACGTCTCGACCACCGAGATCTAC
>CAZNIX010000568.1:0-3057 GCA_964573125.1 uncultured Thermoanaerobaculia bacterium | reverse complement strand
GGCGACCTCGCCGTCGACGCCGGGCTCGCCCACCCGCAGGCCGACCGTGACCAGCTCCCCGGGCGCCGGCTCGAACCGGCTCGGCGCGAGCCAGAAGTCGTGGCCGGCGGCCGGTCGCGGCGCGAGCCCGGCGAGCATCGCGAGCGCGCCCAGCGCGGCGGCGGCGCGCATCCTCGGAGGCGTGGAGAACCGATGCGCCGCGACACCCGGGAGCGCGCCCCCCGGCGCCCCCGGCCGGGTCCCCGCTCTTCCCGTCCGGGGGGCGGGATCGGCCGCGGTGCGCTGGCTCGCGGCACGGGTCTTTCCAGGGGTGGCGATTGCGATCATGGCGTCGGCGTCCGGGATCGGGTCGGTCAAGTGGCTTCCGTTCCGGGCCGGCGGGGCGCGGGCACCGCGCCCCGCCGGCCGTCGTCGGCTCCTGACTAGCGGGGCGACCCCGCGAGCGGCGTCTTGAGGTAGGGGAACGCGTCGTCGAAGAAGGTGGCGTCGACGATCGCGCCGTCGGTCAGCGGCAGCAGGCCGGCGGGGGCGTCGGCCGGGTCGCAGCCGAAGGCGCCCGGCAGCGCGTGGCAGAGCAGCCCCATCGCCACCCGCAGCTCGACGTCGACCACGTCGTCGCCCGGGCGGCGGCCGTTGGGGAAGCCGGCGTTGTCGCCGCCGACCACCCCGTGGTTGCTCTGCTGGGTGCGCGGCGTCGGCGGGATCGCGACGTTGAGCCGCTGCATCTCGCCGAAGCCGAGCTGGTTGAGGCCGTCGATGCCGGTCACGAACGCCGCCACCAGGTCGTTGCGCGGGATGTTGGTCGGCGCTCCGACCCCGAACAGCAGCTCGAGCAGCGCCGGCAGCGTCGGGTTGGTGACGTAGGTCGCGAAGCGGCCGTCGCCGTCCGGGCGGCTGGCGTTGAAGCGGTTCTTGTCCGCGAGGCCGATCACCAGCTCGTTGACCAGCGGCATGCCCAGGCGCGAGACCTGGACGAACTCGGACGAGCCGTTCTCGGGGGCGTCGAACGACGGGTCGTCGACCAGCGTCCGGGTGCGCGGCAGGTGGGCGGTCGTCCAGCCGCCGATGACGTCGCCGCCGCCTTGCACGCAGTCGATCGGCACCTCGAGGACGAACGAGGTGACGTTGGCGTCGGCGAGGTCGTCGCTCTGGCTGTCGGGGGCGCCGAGCGGGTTGAAGTTGACGAGGTCGAAGACCTCGCCGAGGTTGACCACGAACGGATCCTTGCGCTGGCCGACGAAGACGCGGCCGTCGCCGCAGCCGGGGATGCCGGCGTCGAAGAGGAACTGCCGCGCGTAGGCGCCGTAGTTCGGGAAGGTCTTGGCGCCGATGTTGTCGATCGGCTTGCCGAAGCGGGTGCCGCCGGTGCGGCGGTTGACCAGCGGCTGGCCGCCGGCGAGCGTCGCGTCGAGCGCACCGCGCACGAGCGACACGCTGTAGTTCTCGAAGCGGTTGACGGTGCCGAAGCCGTCGATCACCCCGGCCTGGATCAGCGGGATGCCGACGCTCGTGCCGCCGATCGGCAGCGAGATGTCCTTGAGGAACGTGAAGGTGCGGAAGACGAACGAGAGGTCCTCGACGCCGTCGCCGTCGTTGTCGATGCGGATCGCGTAGCGCGCCTCGGGATCGAGGTTGAAGTAGTTGGGGCCGCCGTAGGGGTCCTGGAGCGGCAGGTAGTTGGCGATCAGGGTGACGAAGCCGGCGCGCCCGGGCTCGTAGCTCCGGAACATGTAGAAGTCGGTGCCGTCGGCCTTCGGCTGGGTGGTGATGAACGGCGCCTCGCGATGGCTCGAGGCGAAGGTCTGGGGCGCGCCGGCGGCGAGGCCGGCGAGCAGCAGGGCGGCGGCGGTGCACAGGGTCTTGGGTCGCATGCTCTCCTCCCGGTTCAGGGTGGGATCGTTGGTCGGTCGCAGCAATCGGGATGCCACGGCGACGGCTCGGGGAAACCCAGCGGGCTCAACGACTTGGGGAGGAGGGTCCGGCGGCCGTCTCAACCTCGGGCCGAGACGGCCCGAGACGGACTGAGACCGACGAGACGCGGCAGCGGGCGATCGGGCGGCGCCGGGCTCTCCTCCCTCCGCGGTGCGGGGGTCGCGAGCGGACCGGGCCGGCGGGCGCACGGCGCGCCCGCCCCGGGTCCGTCTGCGGAGGAGTACGGAGAGCCCGCGCGGGCCGATGAATCGGCGGGCCGGGGAGAGGAGCGGTGGCGGCGTCGGCGCCGCTACTGGACCGCGGGCGCCTCGTCCTCGCCGCCCCCGTCCGTCGCGCCGTCGTCCATGCCGTCGCCGGCGCGCGCGATCACGCCGCAGGCGAGCCGGCCGCCGGCGTCGCCGGTCGGTTGGGTCGAGCAGTCGTCGGTGTGGGCGTGCAGGATCACCGCCTTGCCGACCACCGAGATCGGGCCGTCCTCGACGGTCACCAGGTCGGTGGTCACCTCGAGGTGGCCGCCGCCGTCCTCGGCGATCTCGACGTTGCCGAAATCGCCGGCGTGGCGCGGCGTGGCCGGCGGGCAGGCATGAGCGACGCCGGCCGGGTTGAAGTGGCCGCCGGCGGAGGTGAAGTCGGGCGGCGTGCACTCGCCGGTCTCGTGGACGTGGATCGCGTGCGGGCCGGCCGGCGAGACGCCGGTGAGGTGGAACTCCGCGGTGGTCTCGGCGCCGACCTGGGTGAAGGTGGCGGTGCCGACCTCGATGCCGTCGGCGGTCACGAGCGAGGCGGAGGCGACGACCGCCGCCGGCTCGGGCGCGACGGGGACCTCCTCCTCGATCATCGGCTCCTGCTCGGCCGCCGGCTCCTCCGCGGGCGGCGCGCAGGCGAAGGCGGCGAGCGCGGACGCCGCGAGCAGGATCGCGGCGGCTTCCGTCGGGCGCACTCTGTTCATCGGTCGATCCGTCCTTTCTCGTGAGTTTTCGGGAAGGAGTGGTTCACCGCCGAGCATACCCTGGGGACCGCCGGTCCGTCCCGTGGTCGCTCCTCCCCGGCGCCGGCGCTCGCTGTGGGTGGATGGAGGGCCGGTCCGTCCCGTGGGCGCTCCTCCCCGGCACCGGCGCTCGCTCT
>CAZNIX010000567.1:2813-3067 GCA_964573125.1 uncultured Thermoanaerobaculia bacterium | reverse complement strand
CCCGCCTGCGGCGGCGAGCGCGGACCCGCGCCCGCTGCCGCCGGCGCCCGCGGCCGAGCGGACCCTCGCCCGCGGCGAGGTCCATCCCTACGACGTCGAGCTGGCCGCCGGCGAGGTCGTGCGCGTCCTCGCCGAGCAGCGCGGCGCCGACCTCGCCCTCGCGGTCGTCGATCCGCGCGGGGCGGAGATCATCCAGCAGGCCGATCACCCCCGCCTCGGCGCTGCTTCACTCGCTTGCGCGCCTCAAGGCTTTC
>CAZNIX010000567.1:2506-2803 GCA_964573125.1 uncultured Thermoanaerobaculia bacterium | reverse complement strand
GTCCGGCCGCCATCGCCTCGAGGTGCGCGAGGCGGGGACGCCGGGGGCCTACCTGCTGCGGGTGGTCGCGGGACCGCGGCCGGCCGGGCCGGCGGACCGCCTGCACGCGGCGGCCGAGCGCGCGTTCTACGGCGCCCGCGCGGACGAGAAGCGGGGACCGTCGGCCGGGCCCGCCGCGGCGCGCGGCTACGAGGAGGCGCTCCGGCTCTGGTCGGAGGCCGGCGACCGCCGCGGCCGGGCGATCGCCGGCTTCGCGCTCGGCGAGATGCTCTTCGATCTCGGGGAGCGCGAGCGCGC
>CAZNIX010000567.1:0-2496 GCA_964573125.1 uncultured Thermoanaerobaculia bacterium | reverse complement strand
AGCTGACGGCGGCGCTGCCGCTGCTGATCGCCGAGGGCGAGACGGCCGCGGCCGCCGCCGCGCACAACACGCTCGGGGCGCTGGCGCGCGCCGCCGGCCGGCTCGACGAGGCGGCCGACCACTACGACCGGGCGCGCGAGGCGGCCGCCGCCGCCGGCAACGAAGGGGCGCTCTACCGCGCGCTCCAGAACCGCGGCGTCCTCGACATCTACCGCGGCGAGATCGTCGCCGCGGTCGAGGCGCTGACCGCGGCGCGCGCGGGCTGGCAACGGCTCGGCAATCCGCGGGAGGAGATCGAGACCCTGCTGCGCATCGGCAACGCCTACTTCGAGGCCGGCGAGGCCGACCTCGCCGAGACGCCGCTGCGCGAGGCGCGCGACCTCGCCGGCCGCCACCATCTCCGGCCGCAGGCGGCGAGCGCGCTCGCCCAGCTCGCGACGGTCGCCATGCTGCGCGAGCAGTGGAGCCGCGGCGAGTGGTTCCTGCGCCGGGCGATCCCGGAGTTCGAGGAGGCCGGGCTGCGCCACGACCTCGCGGTCGCGCTCAACAACCTCGGCCTGATCCACCGCCTGAGCGGCCGCCTGCAGGAGGCGCGCGCCGAGTTCGAGCGGGCGGGAGCGCTGTTCACCCTCCCGCGCGACGCGGCGATGATGCGCATGCACGTCGCGTGGACGCTCGAGGGAATGGGCGAGGCCGAGGGCGCGCTCGCGCTCTACCCCGACCTGCGCGCGGAGTTCCGCCGCCTCGACGAGCCCGACCTCGTCGCCTCGGTCGATTACGGCTGGGCGCGCGCGGCGCTCGCGCTCGGCCGCCTCGAGGAGGCGCTCCACCGCGTCGAGGCGGCGATCGCCCGGGTCGAGCGCCGGGTCCTCGGGTTCGGAGACCGCTCGCTCGGCGCCGCCTACGCCGCGCGCAAGGAGGACTACTACGCGCTCGAGGTCGAGATCCGGATGCGCCTCCACGAGCGCGACCCCGCGGCCGGCCACGACGCCCGGGCGGTCGCCGCGAGCGAGTCCGGGCGCGCGCGCCAGCTCGTCGCCAGCCTCGCCGCGGCGCGCGACGGCCGGACGCCGGTGGTCGACCCCGCGCTCGCGGCCGCGCGCGACGACCTCTACCGCCGCAGCCGCGGGCTCGAGTTCGCGCTCGGCGACCGCGACGCCCTGGCCGACGGCGGCAGCCTGGTGGTCGGGCGGAGACTGCGGCTCCTGCACGCCGAGGCCGAGCGGCTCGAGGCTCGGATCGCGGCCGCCGAGCCCCGCTACGCCGCCCTGGTGGCGCCGCCCCCGTTCGACCTCGCGCGATTCCGCGCGCGGCTCGACGACGGCACCGAGGTGCTCGTGGTCAGCCTGGGCGAGCGGCGGAGCTGGCTCTGGCGGATCGGCCGCGCGCGGCTCGAGAGCCACCCCCTCGCCGGCCGCGAGGCGCTGAACGCGCTCGCCGCGGAGGCCCATCGCCTGCTCGCCCGGAGCGACGAGCGGCGGGCGGCGGGCCGGCTCGCGAACGTCCTCGAGGAGCTGAGCGAGGCGCTCCTCGCGCCGGTCGCGGACCGACTGGCGGGCGGACGACTGGTCGTGGTGCCCGACGGCGGCCTCCACTACGTGCCGTGGACGGTGCTGCCCGCTCCCGCCGGCGCCCCGGCGCCCGGCGAGCCGCTGATCGACCGCTTCGAGATGGTCGCCCTGCCGTCGCTGGCCGTCCTCGACGAGCTGCGCCGGCGGGCGGCGGCGCGGCCGGCGCCGCCCGGGCTCCTCGCGGTGGTCGCCGATCCGGTGACCGACGGCGCCGACGAGCGCCTGCCGGCGGCGGCGAGGGGGCCCGCGGACCCGTCCGCCCCGGTGCTCCCCGACGACCTGGCCACCCTCGCCGCCACCCTCGGGATCCGGGAATTCCCGCGCCTGCCCCACGCCCGCGAGGAGGCCGAGGCGATCCTCGCCCTGGTACCGCCCGAGCGCCGCTGGGCGGCCCTCGGCTTCGACGCCAACCGCGACGCGATGTTCGACGCCCCGTTCGGCCGCTATCGCTACCTCCACTTCGCGGTCCACGTCGTCCCGAGCGAGCAGCACCCGCACCTGTCCGGCTTGGTGCTCTCCCGCTACGCCCCCGACGGCGCCCGCCGCGACGCGCTGCTGCGCCTGGGCGACGTCTTCCGCCTCGACCTGCCGGTCGACCTCGTGGTCCTCTCCGGCTGCCGCTCGGGCCTGGGCAAGCAGCTCCGCGGCGAGGGGATCGTCGGCCTCACCCGCGGCTTCATGGCCGCGGGCGCGCCGCGCGTGGTGGTCTCGCTCTGGGACGTCAACGACCGCGCCACCGCCGAGCTGATGACCGAGCTGTACCGCGGCCTGCTGCGGGACGGCCTCCGCCCGGCGGCCGCGCTGCGCGCCGCGCAGCGGGAGCTGCGCGGGCGACCCGGCCGGGGCGCCCCCTACTACTGGGCCGGCTTCGTCCTCCAGGGCGACTGGCGCTGACCCGGCCGCCGGCCGCGCGCCGGCCCGCGCG
>CAZNIX010000566.1:324-3067 GCA_964573125.1 uncultured Thermoanaerobaculia bacterium | reverse complement strand
GGGCGACGGCTTCGAGACCGGCGACACCGGCCGCTGGTCGGATACCGTGCCCTGATCGGCGGTGGATCGCGGCCGCCCGCGAGGCGGCAGGTGCGCCTCGCCCCGCGGGTTCGTCGGCTCGCGGGTCGCAGTGCCGGCGGCGTCAGACGCCGACGTCCTCGCCGCGGTCGATGCGGTCGAGGATGGCGGCGAGCTCCTCCTCCGCTCGAGGGTAGACCCGGGAGGCGTGGCGCAACGCGACCTCGCGGTCGAACTCCGCGCCGGCCGCGCGGTAGAGCCGGATCAGGTCGGCGATGTCCTGCTTGCGATCGGCGACGTCGCGCCACGGGCTGGTCGCCGCCAGGAACTTGAGGACGAGGAGCAGCTCCACCGGCGGCACCCGCACGCCCTCGTGCTCCTCGGCCTCGTCGAGGGCGGCGCGGAAGAGGGGGTGGTTGTCCGCGCGAATGAGGTCGATCGAGAGGTTGGTGACCCGCAGCGCGGCGCCGAGCTCGGTGGTCTCGAGGGCGCCGAACTCCTCTTCGAGCGCCCGCAGGATCGGCTTCAGCTTGCGCGCCTCGACCACGAAGTCGATGTCGACCGTCGCCCGGGGCTCGACGAAGAGGTTCACCGCGTGCGCGCCGACCACCGACCAGCGCGCGCCGACCCGCGTGAGGACGTCGATCACCCGCCGGTAGGTCTCCTCCAAGTGCGGTCCCTCGCGGCCTGCAAGTGCGTTCTGGAAGCGCAGGATGGCGAACGCCTGCGCCATGCGGGGATGGGGCTCGGCCACGCCGCGAGTCTACCATCGCGCGCGACCGCGAGACGGGCCGTGCGCTAGCCCGATATCCGCCACGGCGACGCGCCCCGCGTGCGCCGCCAGACGCTCGAAGTCCCGGGGATCTGCGGTGGCGACGACGGCGCCGCCCGCTCCGGCTCCGGCCGCCCACTCGTCGACGAGCCTCGCCGCCCATTCGAGGGTCTCCGGCGGCACGGGTCCGTGCTCCCGCTCGAGCTCGAGCAGCCAGTCGTCGACCGCCGCGAGGTGACGCAGCCGGCCGAGGTAGGCGAGCACGGCGCTGTCGACCGCGCTCGACAGGCTGCGGGCGCCGACGAGCGCGCGCAGCTCCTGGAGGCGGTCGGCGTCGAGCGTGAGCGTGACCTTCTCTCGGGGCATGGTCGTATCGTAGTACCTTGACACCACCACGCAAGGCGGTACAGCGCGACGCCCGCCACAACAATCCGAGCAGGCGAGGCTCGCCGACACACCGCAAAGGGCTCGTAAACCCGCCCAGCCACAGACCGGCGGCCCGGCGTAGTGCTCCCTCACCCGCCGGCGTCGCGCTCCGCCAGCCAGGCCTCGATCGTGCCGCGCAGGTCGGTCTCGGGCGCGCCCTCCTTGCCGGCGAGGACCTCGAGGGCCTCGCGCGCCAGGGCGCGGGCGCGGGGGCGATCGAGGCCGCCGTCCCAGAGGGCGCGGGCGAGGGCGAAGCGGGTCTCGGCCACCCAGTGCGGTTGGGCGTCGCCCGCGAGGCGGAGCGCGAGCGCGGTCTCGAGGACGTCGCGCGCGGCGGCCGGGCGGCCGCGGGCCAGCTCGACCTCGGCGATGCCCTGGAGCGGCAGGGCGACGTAGACGCTGTCGGCGCCGAGGCCGGCAGCGAACGCGCGCTCGGCGCGGCGGTAGTGGTCGAGCGCCTCGTCGAGGCGGCCGAGTTTGCGCAGGGCGTCCGCGAGATTGAGCCGGGCGGCGGCGGCCACCGGGTGCCCGGGGGAGAAGCTCGCTTCGAGGATCGGCAACGCCCGGTCGAGGTGGGGCAGGCCCCGCTCCGGCCGGTCGAGCTCGACCCACAGGGCGCCGACCGCGGCCTCGGCCTGGGCGACGTCGGCGTGATCGGCGCCCAACAGCGGCGTGCGCGCGCGCAAGACCGCCGTCATCTGCTCGACCGCCTCGCTCCGCCGGCCGAGGTCGGAGAGCGCGAGCGCGAGGTTGAAGCGCAGCGAGGCGGTGTCGGGGTGGTCCGGCCCGAGCGCCGCCTCGGCGAGGGCGAGCCCGCGCTCGAGCAGCGCGGCGGCCCGCCGGGGCTCGCCGCCGAGCTGGTACATGCCGCCGAGGTTGCCGAGCAGGCCGACGAGGCGGGGGGAGTCGGGCTCGACCTCCTCGAGGATCGCGAGCGCGCGCTCCAGGAGCCGGCGCGCCTCGGCGGTGCGGCCGACCGTGCCGTGCAGGCCCCCCTCGGTGCTGTAGAGGAGCGCCTCGAGGGTGGGCGCTCCGCCGAGCCGGCGCAGGGCCGCGTGGGCGAGGCGCAGGTGGCGGTGCGCCTCCGGCCAGCGGCCCTGCCGGTAGCCGACGGTGTAGGCGAGCTTGCGCCGGATCTCGGTCTTGAGGCGGTCGTCGCGCCCTTCCTCCGCCCGCTCGAGCGCCCGGTAGAGCGCCTCCTCGGCGCCCTCGTAGTCGCCGGTTCGCTCCTCGAGATCGCCGAGCACGAACAGCGCCTCGCCGGCCAGGGGCGGGTGGCCGGAGGCGCTCGCCCGCTCCTCGAGCGGCACCGCCGCGGCCAGCCCCTCGGTCCAGCGGCCGGCGGCGTTCATCGCCTTGACCTCGGCCAGCTCCTCCTCGACGACGGCCAGGCGCGCGCGCGCGGCGGCGTCCCGCGGCGGCGGCACGCGCTCGAGCAGCCACGCCGCGTCGGCGCAGGCGGCGAGATCGCCGAGGCCGGCGGCGGCGCGGTGCGCCTCGCGCACCACCGCTTCGTCGGCCGCGACC
>CAZNIX010000566.1:0-314 GCA_964573125.1 uncultured Thermoanaerobaculia bacterium | reverse complement strand
GAGGCAGAGCATGCGCAGGTCGAGCAGCTCCTCGGACTGCTCGCCGGAGAGGCGGGTCGCCGCGCAGGCCTCGCGGTGCATCGCGGTCCAGGCGCCGGCGTAGCGGTCGAGGGCGGCGGCGAGCGCTCCCGCGGCCGCCGAAGCGTAGGGGACGCCGGTGACGAGAAACGCGCGGCTCAGCTCCTGCCGGCGCGCCTCGTCCCAGACCCCGGCGAGCCGCTCCGGGCCGCCGGTGCACAGCGCGGCCCGGCGCTCGCGCCAGGCGACGGCGGCGGTCGCCAGCGCGGGCGCCAGCGCCACCGCGAGCGCCGCCG
>CAZNIX010000565.1:0-3068 GCA_964573125.1 uncultured Thermoanaerobaculia bacterium | reverse complement strand
CGCCGGCACCGGCGGCGGGATCGCCACGCCGGCGTCCCGGCCCGGCGCGGGTTCCGCCGGCCTCTCCGCCGCGGCGCCCATCCTCCAGGCGGTGTCGGCGATCTGCCGGCGCAGCCGCTCGGCCGCCGGGCCACCGCCCACGACCGGATCCGGAGCCGGTGAGGACGGCGCCGCATCGCCGGCGGACACCGCTGGTTCCGCTGTCGATCCCTTTTCCGGTGCAACTGGCGGCGTCGGCTGAGCCGCCGAAGCCGCCGCGCCCGCGGACGACGGTCCACCCGCGCCGAGCCTATACACCCGCGGCCCCTCCCCCACCTCCGCGCGCGGCCGCACCGCGTCGAGCCGCAGCGCCACCGCCTCAGCGGCGCGCACCGGCCGCTCGCGGCCGAGGAGCAGGCGCAGGACGTGCGCGGCGCCGGCCTTGTCGAGCGGGCGGTTGCCGTTGCCGCACTTGGGCGACTGGACGCACGAGGGGCACCCCTCCGGGCAGTCGCAGCGCGCGAGCAGATCGACGACCCGCCCGAGCAGCTCGGGGAGGCGCTCGAAGCCGGCGGCGGCGATGCCGACCCCGCCCGGGTGGCCGTCGTAGACGAAGACCGCGCCGCAGCCGACCTGCGGGTGGAACGGCAGCGAGACGCCGCCGAGGTCGTTGCGGTCGCACAGCGCGAGCAGTGGGAAGAGCGAGATCGCCGCGTGCTCGGCGGCGTGGAGCGCGCCCATGAAGTCCTGACCGGCCTGGCGCAGGGTCTCCTCGAGCGCCGGCGGCGCCGCCCACCAGAGCGCGGCGGTCTCGTACTCGGTCGGCGGCAGCTCGAGGGGCTTCCGGTCGATCACCTCCTGGCCCTGGATCCGCTTGCGCTCGAAGCCGACCACCCGCTCGGTCACGCGCACCCGGCCGAGCCAGGCCGCGAGCGGGCCGCCGCGGCGCTCGGCGGTCACCTCGAGGATCTCGGTCTCCTTCTCGGTCAGCGGGTTGGTGAAGTAATCGAGGTCGGCGGGCTCGGCGACCGCGCGGCGGTCCTCGACGTCCAGCTCGGTGACCAGGTGCTGACGCCCGAAGTGGAGGTAGACCGCGCCCGGGTGGCACTCGTGGAACGCGCGCACGCCGTCGACGGTGCCGATCACGCGCTCGCGGTCGCCGCGCCGGTCGACGATCCGGTAGGTGGCGCCGATGCCGCGCAGGCCGACCCCGCGCTCGGGATGGCGGCGCAGCGAGCACAGCTCGTCGCCGGCGACCGACTCGACCAGCTCGGAGGCGGCGACCATCTCGCCGACGAGGTCGCCGTGGGGCGCGAGGTAGCCGGCGTCGCCGCCCGCGGCCTCGGCCGCCCGCGGCCGGAGCGGCCGCTCGGCGGCGGCGCACACGAGGTGGGCGCGCGCGACCGGGCGGTTGCCGGGATCGACCACGAGCTTCTCGCACGGCCGGCCGAGCAGCTCGGCCGGGTGGTCGAGGAACCACTGGTCGAGCGCGTCGGGGAGCGCGACCAGCGCCGTCAGCGACTCGCGCCCGGCGCGTCCGACCCGCCCCGAGCGCTGCCAGGTCGCCATGATGCTCCCCGGGTAGCCGACCAGCACGCAGGCGTCGAGGCCGCCGACGTCGATCCCCATCTCGAGCGCCGAGGTCGAGATCACGCCGTCGAGCCGGCCGGCGAAGAGATCGGCCTCGATCCGCCGCCGCTCCTCGGGGAGGAAGCCCGCGCGGTAGCTCGCGACCCGCCGCGCGAGCGCCGGCTCCTGCCGCCCGAGCCACGAGTGGAGGAGCTCCGTGATCCGCCGCGCCTTGGTGAAGACGATGGTCTTGAGCCCGGCGCGCACCAGTTCGACGAAGAGCGCGAGCGCGGTCGTGTACGGGCTCGCCTGCGGGCGGAAGAGGACGAGGTGGCGCCCCTCCCGCGGCGCCCCCGACTCGGCGATCCAGCGGAAGCGGCGCCCGGTCAGGGCGCGCGCGAACTCGCCGGCGTTGGCCGCGGTCGCCGACGAGGCGATCAGCGCCGGGTTCGCCCCCTGGGCGCGCGCCAGGCGCAAGAGCCGCTGGAGCACGTGGTGGAAGTGACTGCCGAAGATCCCGCGGTAGGTGTGCAGCTCGTCGAGCACCACCCAGCGCAGCGAGCCGAGCAGCCCGCTCCAGCCGCCGTGGAAGCCGAGCACGGCGAGGTGGAGCATGTCCGGGTTGGTGATCAGCACCCGCGGCGGGTTCTTCTTGATCCGCGCCCGCGCGGGCGGCGGCGTGTCGCCGTCGTAGATGGCGCAAAACGGCGGCGGGCCCTCCTCGCCCGACTCGGCGGCCTCACCGGTCTCGCCGCCGCCCGCCGCCTCCCCCGCCGCCTCCCCGCCGTCGAGCCCGGCGGCCGCGGCGAGCCGCTCGAGCTTCGCCCGCTGGTCCTGCCCGAGCGCCTTGAGCGGGAAGAGGAAGAGCGCCCGCCCGGGCCCGCCGCGGAGCGCCTCCTCGAGCACCGGGAGCTGGAAGACCAGCGACTTGCCGGACGCGGTCGGGGTGGTGACCAGGACGTCCTCGCCCCGGCGCGCCGCGGCGAGCGCCTCGGCCTGGTGCCGCCACAACCGCTCGACCCCGCCCTCGGCGAGCGCCGCGCCGAGCGCCGCCGGCAGCGCCGGCTCGACCTCCCCCCACCGCGGCGCCACCGCCGGTAGGTGGACGTGGTGGACCAGCTCGCGGCCGATCCGGCGGTGGCTGCGGAGAGACCCGACCAGCGGAGCGAGCCCGCCCGAGGGAGCCGCCGCGGCGGCGACGGCAGAGGACGCTCGCGCGCCCCCTGCCGGCTCGGCCGCCGGATCGGCGCGAGTCGCACTCCTGCCTGGATACCGCCCCATGCGGGTAGGATACTCCAGGGACCTCGCCCTGCGTCGCTCGGTTTCAGCGGCTTCCGCACCGAGTGCAGCTCAGCCGCTCTGTTGCATATGCCGATTTGACCATACGCCCTCCGGGTAGCATATTCTGATCATGACCAGCGCGGGCTGGCGGCGATGCCGTGTCGGAGTCGGAGGCGGGGTTAGGCCCTGAACAAGCGTGCTGAGCGCGTAGGGGGTAGCAAAAGGAGCCGGAAAGGCTT
>CAZNIX010000564.1:0-3075 GCA_964573125.1 uncultured Thermoanaerobaculia bacterium | reverse complement strand
GCCGCGGCGGACCAGCTCGGCGGCCAACCGCCGGCGCCCCAGCGGCCCGCGCGCCAGCCGTCGCTCGACGAACTCGGCGGCGGTCCGGCGGTCGTCGAGATAGCCGCGCCGCTCGAGCCGGTCGAGCGCGCCCGCGATCTCGTCCTCGGGATAGCCGCGGGCCGCGAGCTTGGTCGCGAGCTGGGCGCGGAAGTGCGGCCGCCGGGCGAGCAGCTCGGCGGCCTTGTCGTCGCAGCGCGGGCGGGGATCGGTCACGGGCGGGCCGGCGGCGCCCCCGCGCTCAGCCCTGCTCCAGCTCGAACGGCGACTCCTCGGGCATCATGTCGCTCTCCTGGCTCATGCGCAGCGACTCCTCCATCTGCTCGCGCGAGATGTCGGCGGTGAACTGCACGCCCTGGATCTTGAGCCGGAACTCGTCGGGGTTGGAGGCCCGGCGCAGCGCCTCGTCGAGGGTGATCAGCCCGTTGCGGTAGAGCTGGAACAGCGACTGGTCGAAGGTCTGCATGCCGTACTGGCTGGTGCCGAGCGCGATCTGCTCGCGGATGAACTTGGTCTTCTCCTTGTTCTCGATGCAGTCGCGGATGTAGGGCGTGGCGATCATCACCTCGACCGCCGGCACGCGCCCGATGCCGTCGGCGCGCGGCAGCAGGCGCAGCGAGATCACCGCCTTGAGCACCTGCGCGAGCTGGATGCGGATCTGCTTCTGGTGGTGCGGCGGGAAGACCGAGACGATGCGGTTGATGGTCTCGGTGGCGTCGAGGGTGTGGAGCGTCGAGAACACCAGGTGCCCGGTCTCGGCGGCGAGGAGAGCGGTCTCGATCGTCTCGTAGTCGCGCATCTCGCCGACCAGGATGACGTCGGGGTCCTGGCGCAGGGCGGCGCGCAGCGAGGTCGAAAACGCGCGGGTGTCGACGTCGATCTCGCGCTGGTTGACGATCGATTTCTTGTCGCGATGGAGGAACTCGATCGGGTCCTCGATGGTGACGATGTGCTCGGTGCGCGAGGCGTTGATGTAGTCGACCATCGCGGCCAGGGTGGTCGACTTGCCGGAGCCGGTGGTGCCGGTGCACAGCACCAGCCCGCGGCGCTCCTCGCAGATCGACTCGAGCACCGGCGGCAGCGTCAGCTCCCGGATCGAGAGGATGCGCGCCGGGATCACCCGCAGCACCAGCCCGACCGTGCCGCGCTGCTGGAAGATCGCGCAGCGGAAGCGCCCGAGGCCGGGCACCGAGTAGGCGATGTCGATCTCGAGGTCGTCCTTGAAGCGCTGCTTCTGGCGCGCGTTCATGATCGAAAACGCCATCGCGATGGTGTCCTCCTGCATCAGGCGCTTGAGGTCCTGGAGCGTGTAGAGCTGGCCGTCGACCCGGATCACCGGGTGGCTGCCCACCTTGAGGTGGAGGTCGGAGGCCTTGCGCTCGATGGCGATCTTCAGCAGGTCGTTGATGTTCATGGCCTGTCCTCCGAACGAGTGCGGAATCGCCGCCTGGGACCGGAGGAGCGATTCTAGCAGCTCCGGCCCGCCGGTCAGGCCGACTCGCGGGTTTGGTGAATCCAGTCGAGCATCGGCTGGAGGTCGTGCGCCCAGAACAGCGTCAGCCCGCGCTCCTGGGCGTTTTCCAGGTTGCGGAGCTTGTAGACCCCGCCGAGGACCGCGGCTGGGACGACCTGCTGGTTGCCGAAGTCGTGTCGCCAGACTTCGGCCTGGACGGCGGCGTCGTTGTTCAGGCGTTTGACCGAGTTGGTGGCCGAGTTGGAGACCTTGCGCTCGAGCGGCTCGGTGGCCCGGCCGGCGCGGAAGTGGCCGGCCGCCGCGTCGCCCGCCGCCGCCAACTGCTCGCGGGTCCAGCGCGGGGGTGGGTTCACGCCGGTTCCCCGAGCAGCTCGGGTCCCGGCACCGGGATGCGCTCCATCCCGCGCGGCTCGAACTTGGTCAGCCCGCCCGCGTAGACGCGGCCGCCCTGGAGCGACGACGCGCCGCGCAGGTAGTGCACCAGGCGATCGAGGACACCGGCGGCCGCGGCGAGGTTGCCGCGGGCCAGGAGGGCAGCCAGGGGGTCGAGCTCGACGCCGATCAGCCGCGACTCGGGGAAGCGCCGGCCGGCCGCGATCAGGTAGCGGCCCGAGCCCGCGCCGGGGTCGATCACCCGCTCAGGAGCGGCGTGGCGCTCGGCCCAGTCGAGCATCGCGGCGACGATCGCCGCCGGCGTGTAGACCGCGCCGCGCAGGCGGCGCTCACGGGCCGGCCGGAGCACGCAGAACCGCTCGCCGAGCGGGTCTTCGCCGCGGCGGATTCCGGCCTCGACGGCGGCGATGATCTCGCGGTCGGGGGTGGGCAGGCGGCGGCGAGCGCCTCCTCGGCCACCGAGAATCCCGGCACCTTCCGGGCGCCGAGCGCAATCGCGACTGCGGCCAGTGCGGCCTCGGAGTCGAGCGCGGCGGCGAGATCCGATCCGGTCGCCGGATCGCGTCGAAGCGGGGACGGCCCGGCGAGCGGCAAGAGCCTCTGCATATCCCTCAAGACGGATTCCGGAGGTCCGATCTCGATGGTCATCGTTGGCCGGCGGATCCGGCCGCCCCTAAGTCCTTCGCGGGCCTTCGCGGGCCGCTCGCCATTCTAGCGGAGCGCGTCGAGGGTCGCGTCCGCCGACTCCGCCCAATACTCGAACCGCCGGGGCGGACGTCACGCGAGCGAGCTCGCGGACCCGCCGGGCTCCCGGCACAACAGCAGCGCCGCCCCCGCGAGCGCCGCGGTCTCGACGCGGAGGACCCGCTCGCCGAGGGTGACGGCGGTGCAGCCGAGCGCGGTCAGCTCGGCGCGCTCGGGGTCGGTCCAGCCACCCTCGGGGCCGACGAGGAGGGCGCCGGTAGCACCGGCGGGGGGCGGGACGAGCGCCTCGGCGGCCGGGCGGGCGCCGGGGGCGGCGTCGAGGACCCAGCGGGCGGCGGCTTCGAGCAGCGCCGGCAGCTCGGCCCACGGGTGGATGCCGGTGACCGCGGGGAGCGCGGCACGGTGGCACTGCTCGAGGGCGGCGGCGACGACGCGGCGCAGGCGGTCGAGCGAGCCCGGGCCAC
>CAZNIX010000563.1:0-3076 GCA_964573125.1 uncultured Thermoanaerobaculia bacterium | reverse complement strand
GCCGACGACCGCCGCCGGCACGCCGTTGAGCGCGACGCCGCGCCGCAAGAGCGGCAGGACCACCCCCTCAGGGTCGGTGCACTCGGCCTCCCACACGCCGTCGCGCAGGACCAGCGTGTTGGCGGCGCCGATCGTCTCGGCGCGCGGGCTCGCCGCGCCGGCGACCGCGAGCGCCGCGCGCTTGAACGGCGCCGTGATCGAGAGCCCGACGAGCGGCATGCCCAGCCCCTCGAACGCGCCGCTCTCGACCACCTCGAGCCAGAAATCGCCGAACCTTTCGGGCTCGAACGCGACGTAGAGGAGCGGCAGCCCGAGCGCGCGGTAGGCGCCGTTGTGGAGGCGCGGCGAGAGCGAGTGCCCGACCGGATGGCCGACCACCCCGCACAGCGCCGCCGCCGGCGGCAGCGCCGGGAGGCCGTAGTCGTGCGCGAGCCGAGCGGTCGTCGGCTGGCCGGGGGCGCCCGGGCGGTCGCCGGCGGCGCCGTAGACCCAGGGCGCGCCGAGCCGGGGCGCGACCGTCCGCGTCCAGGCGCCCTGCGACCCGCCGGCGAACGCGATCAGGTCGCGCCGGCCGAGCGCGGCGAGGAGCTGGAGCGGCGCGAGCGCCTGGCCGGGGCGGGTCGCTGTCGGGACCAGCTTGTAGAGGCGCGCCGGCGTCCGCGCCATCCCGGCGAAGCGGCGCTGGAGCGCCGGCAGGTCGGCGTCCGAGCCGTGCCAGGAGAGGAGGCGGCGCTCGGGGGGCAGGCGCTCGAGGAGCGCGGGATCGAGGTCGCGGTCGGCTTCGAGGTCGACGAGGTCCCAGCCGGCGGCCGCGGCGGCGGAGAGGCGCTCGCGGCGCGCCGTGGGATCGGTCTCGCCGCGCCCCCCCTCGGCGCGGCTCCGGAGCGTGTAGAGGAGGCCGCCCGCGAACTCCCCGCGCAGCGCCGCCGGATCGAGGTCGCCCGCGAGGTCGGCGCGCACCTCGAGCCAGCTCGCGCGGCCGGCGAGCGCGGCCAGCCCGTCACCGCCCGGCGGGCGGGTCAAGGTGGCGACCAGCTCGGCGGCCGGCTCCGCGGCCGGCTCGCCTCGCCGGCTCGCTACGGCGCCTGCCGCGGTCTCGCTGCGCTCCAAGACGCGAACACCTCCTTCCGGGCCGAAAGGAGGTGCCGTACTGGGGGGCCGCCTGGCTCTCGTCCCGGATCGGTGGCCGGGACGACGCCGCCCGGCCTAGCGCGAACCGTGATGATGCACGCGACGCCAGCTCCAGGCGCGGCCCGGGGCGCAAGCGGCGGGGCGGCCGGTGGCGGCGTCGGCGGGGATCATCTCAGGCTCGCTCGTTCGATCGTCGGCCGGCGGCGGCCGAAGCGGGGCGATTACAGCAGGGGGTCGCGGGCAATGTCAAGGTCGGTGGTGCCGGCGTGCCGGCGGCGGTGTCCGTTGTGTCCTGCTCGCCGAGTCAGTCCGAGCGCCGCGAAGAGCTCGCTTCGGCGACCTCCACCAACAACCGAAGTGCCTTGTTCACCGCCTCCTGGCTCGGGAAGGCCCGCGCCACGTCGGGGTCGAGCAGCACGAGGTTGGTGCCGGAGGTCGCGCGCTCGTAGTACTTGCCGCGGACGCCGGGCCCCAGAGAGGCCAGGTCGTACTCCGCTCGCAGGTCGTCGTTCTCGGGACTAGCTTCGTTCTCGGTAGTCATGGCTCTCTCGTCGTGTCGCCAGTCGGGCACTGAGGATGCGGATTGACTCTTCGTCGTGGTCGAGATGAGCCACGAAGAGGAGTCGCCCCGCGGTCGAGTGCCCGATCGTCACGAATCTCTCCTCGCCCACGGAGTGGTCAGGATCAGCAAAGGTCAGCGCCAACGGGTCCAAGAACACGGAAGCGGCCTCGGTAAAGGCTATGCCGTGCTTTCGGAGATTGGCGGCCGCCTCCGCCGGATCCCACTCGTAGAGCACGAATCATTGTACAGGCGAAGTGCGGCGACCGAGACAGGCTGCGAACTGATCATGGTCTCTGGGGCGGTGATTGGGCCGTCGCCTCCCCCTCCCCCCGCGCCAGCCGCCCGAGGTCGAGGCGGATCGAGCCCGTGTCCGGCAGGTCGTCGTTGGCGGCGAAGGAGGAGCCGGCGGTGGCGATGAGGTCGACCGTGCCGCCGCCGAGGAGGGAGAGCGGGACGCCGACGGCGAGCGAGCGGCTCGCGGGGTCGCGCGCGACGCGCAGGTCGGCGCCGAGGTTGTCCATCGCGAAGCGGCCGGCGCCCTCGGTGTCGGCGACGCCGACCGCGCCCTCGTAGACCCCGCCGGTCCGGTTGAGCCAGACCGTGACCAGGCGGTCGAAGCGGAACTCCTTGTTGACGTTCCACCACGCGGTGCCGGTCGCCGGGTCGCCGTCGGTGTCGAGCGCGAGGTTGAGCCCGAACCAGTCGACCGGCGGCTCGGCGTGGAGGACGAGGCGGAACCAGACCCGACGCTCGGAGGGGTCCCAGCGTACCTGCAGCTCGCGCAGGTCGGGGAGCGAGGCGAAGCGGCCGTCGGGCTCGGGCTCGGCGCCGAGCGGGAGCCAATCCTCGGCGCCGGCGGCGGCGAGCGGCACGAGCTCGACGACCGCCACCCGCGACTGGGCGGCGGCCGGACGGGCCGGCGCGAGCGCGGCCAGGGCGGCGAGCACGGCGAGGGCGGCGGCGCGGCGTGGAATCGGGTGGCGCATGGTCACTGTCCTCCCCCTGGGTTTGCGGTGGCGGCGGGCACGAACTCCACGCCGTCGAGGTCGAACGCGAACTCCCCCGCGCCCGTGGCGACGAAGCCGAGGGCGAGGGCGTCGCGACCGGTCCACTCGTAGGGCTGGCCGGCCGGAGGGACCTGCTCGAGGCCGGCGAGCGGGATCTCGAACCGGGTCCACTCGGCGCCGGCCGTGAACGGCGCGCCGAAGTGGGCCGCGCGCGCACCGTCGGTGCAGCGCACCTGGATGCTGTACCTCCCGCCGTCGCCGCGCGCCCGGAAGCGGATCGCGGCGTGGCCGGAGAGGTCGGCGGCGCCGCCCGCGGGCGAGAGCATCGTCCACGCCCCGGCGAACCCGCCGCCGTCGCGCGCCGCGGTCGTGCCGG
>CAZNIX010000562.1:0-3085 GCA_964573125.1 uncultured Thermoanaerobaculia bacterium | reverse complement strand
CACGGCCTGGCGGCGGCGGAGGGGCCGGGCGGCAGCCTGGTGGTCGTCCGCGGCGGCCCGCCCGCGCGCGCGACCGTGCGCGGCTCGGTGCGCTCACGCCGCGGCCTGACCGCGGTGCCCGGCGTGGCGGTGAGCGTGGCCGGCTCCGGGCTCGAGACGACCACCGACGCCGAGGGGCGGTTCGAGATCGCGGGCGTGGCGCCCGGCAGCTACACGGTCGAGGCGCGCCGCCCGGGCTTCGTAGTCGAGCGGCGCGAAGAAGTGGCGGTGGCGCCGGGGAGCGCGGTCGACGTCCCGTTCGTCCTCCAGCCCGCGCCGCTGACCGCCGACGAGATCGCGGTCCACCCCAGCCGGCTCTCGCTGCTCGACGAGGAGCCGGCGGCGCCGTTCGCGCTCGACCGCGACGAGATCCTCGCGCTGCCGCACCTCGGGGGCGACGCCTTCCGCGCCCTGAGCCTCCTGCCGGGGACCGCGTCCAACGACATCACCGCCCAGTTCCACGTCCGCGGCGGCCGGCGCGACGAGGTGCTCGTGCTGCTCGACGGCCAGGAGCTGTACGAGGCCTACCACCTCCGGGACTTCGACAACGCGCTCTCGGTGGTCGCGGCGTCGGGGCTGGCGAGCCTCGACCTGACCACCGGCGCGTTCCCGTCGAGCTACGGCGATCGCATGGGCGGGATCCTCGACATGGCGACGGTCACGCCGACGCGCCGCCGCGGCTTCCGCCTCGCGGTGAGCGTGCTCGACGCCCATCTCGAGGGGAGCGGCACGCTCGGCGCGAGCGGGCAGGGCGGCTGGCTGGCCTGGGCGCGCCGCGGCACGACCGATCTCGCCGGCCGCGTCTTCGGGCGCGAGAACCCGGGCTACTGGGACCTGTTCGGCAAGGTCGACTACCGGCTGACTCCGGCGCAGTCGCTGCGCGTGAACCTCCTCTACTCCGGCGACCGGCTCGACTTCAGCGAGACCGAGGGCGGCGAGCAGACCCGGTTCGACACCGACTACGACAGCGCCTATCTCTGGCTCACCCATCAGGCGGTGCTCGGCGAGCGCACGTTCGTCGACACCGCGCTCTCGGCGAGCCGCGGCGACCGCGACCGGCGGGGCTTCGAGGACGAGGAGGAGAAGACGTTCGACCTCCGCGACCGGCGCGAGCTGGACGTCGCGGGGCTCCTCCAGTCGTGGAACCTCCAGGCCGGGGAGCGCAGCTTCCTCAAGGCCGGCTTCGACCTGCGCCGCTTCGAGGCCGACTACGACTACGCGAGCTTCCGCGCGTTCGACAGCCCGCTCGTGTTGCTGCGCGCCGAGCCCCGCGACGGGCGGTTCGACTACCGCGACCGCCTCGCGGACGACTACCTCGGCGCCTACCTCTCCGACCGCCTCCGCCTCGAGGCTCCGCTCACCCTGGAGCTCGGCGTGCGCTACGACCGGCACACGCTGACCGGCGACCGGGTGTGGAGCCCACGCGCGCACCTCGCCTGGGGGCTCGGCGGCTCGAGCGTGGTGCGCGCCGGCTGGGGCCACTACTCGCAGAGCCAGCGCGCCTACGAGCTGCTGGTCGAGGACGGCGACGTCGCGCGCTACCCGGTCGAGACCTCCGAGCACTGGGTGGTCGGCTTCGAGCACCTGTTCGCGGCCGGCCCGCGGCGGCCGCTCTCGGCGCTGCGCGTCGAGGCCTATGGCCGGCGAGTGAGCGACCCCCGGCCGCGCTACGAGAACCTTTACGAGCCCTTTGCGCCGTTCCCCGAGGGCGAGCTCGACCGCTTCCGCTACCAGCCCGAGACCAGCGAGGCCGAGGGCGTCGAGCTGCTGCTGCGCGGGCGCTCGGGGAGCCGTTTCGGCTGGTGGCTCAACTACGGCTGGGCGACGACCACCGACGAGTTCCCGGACGACCGCGACGCGCCGCGCCAGATCGACCAGCGCAACACCGTCAACGCGGTCGTCGACGTCCGCCTCGGGCGCCACTGGGACCTCAGCGTGGCGTGGCGCTACCACAGCGGGCGGCCGATCACGCCGATCTCGCTCGTCGAGATCCCCGGCGGCGGCGGCGGCGGGGAGGACGGGGAGGACGGCGAGGACGGGGAGGACGGCGGCGAGGCCGACGGGGAAGGGGAGCCCGCCGAGCCCGAGCTGGTCCCGGTGCTCGGCCTCCTCAACAGCGAGCGCCTCCCCGACTACCATCGCCTCGACCTCCGGCTCAGCCGGAAGTGGCGGCTCGCCTCCGGCACGCTGACCTTCTTCGCCGACGTCCAGAACCTCTACAACCGCAAGAACGTCGCCGGCCTCGACCTCGAGGTCGACGAGGAGGCGGGCGCGATCGTCGCCGCCGACGAGGAGTGGCCCGGGTTCTTCGCTTCGGCGGGGGTGGCCTGGGAGTTTTAGGAGCAGTCACGACCTGGTGAGCTTGCGGACAGACCTTGAGCGACCTGGACCGGCTGTCGCCCGCGCGGCAGCAGCGGGCCGCGGAGCTGATCCGCGGGCTGGTCTCCCCGCTGCTCAAGGGCACTCCCGGCCGTGACCTTCTGCACTTCGCGGGCACGCTCGACGACGAGTCCGCCCGCGAGATGATCGAGGCGATCGAGGTGACTCGCGACCGACACCTCGACGTCGTCGAAGGCCTCGAGACCGAGGCTTGGTCGCCGGGCCTGCTCCGCCGGAGGCTACCGGTCGGCCACGAACACCTCTAGCTCGCCGTCCCCAACTCGGTACCCGAGCCCGCTGCTCGCGAGCACGACCGCCGGCGCTTGTTCGACGGTCAGGTGGGCGATCGAGCCGTGGAGGGCGACCGTGTTGGCGAGCGCGGCCGCTTCGGCGTCGGCGAACTCGACCCGGCGACCGGTCTCGCGCGCGATCCAGTCGAGGAACTCGCTCACCCTCACGCCCTCGATGTCGAGCCGCGGGGCGGCCGCGAGGACCCACTCCCACTCCGGGCCCGCGGCGGCGACGCGGGCGCGGTCGAGGCGGCCGTCGCCGTGCACGGTCAGCTCCTCGCCGGCGGCGGTGACCACCGGCTCGCCGCCGCGGTCGAGCGCCACCCGTCCTTCGCGCACCCGCAGCCGGGTCGCGGCGCCGGCGCCGCCGCCGGTCC
>CAZNIX010000561.1:0-3085 GCA_964573125.1 uncultured Thermoanaerobaculia bacterium | reverse complement strand
CGCCGCGGCCGGTTCCGACGCCGGCGGCTGGGTGTGGTTTTCGACCTACGCCGGCGTCGGCTTCGACAGCGAGACCGCCCGCCGCGCCCACCAGGGGCACCGGGTGCTCTCCGGGCACGCGGTCTACGTCTGGGCGGTGCTCGCCACCCTCGCCGACTTCCGGCCGCCGGTCCTGACCGTCGAGCACGACGGCGGGCGCTTCCACGGCCCGGCGATGTTCGTCACGCTCGCCAACGGGCCGGCGTTCGGCGGCGGCATGCGGATCGCTCCGGCGGCGCGCAACGACGACGGCGTGCTCGACCTCGTGATCGTGCGCGCGATCCCGCGCCGGACGCTGCTCACGGTCTTCCCGAAGGTCTACGTCGGCCGCCACGTCGGGCACCCGGCGGTCGCGATCGCGCGCACGAGGCGCGCCCGGATCGCCCTCGACCGCGAGATGGTCGCCTACGCCGACGGCGAGCCGATGCTGCCGGTCGGGGAGCCGGGGATCGAGGCCGAGGTGGTCCCGGGGGCTCTGGCGGTCTGCGGCTGACGTCTCGAGACGGCTACGGCGACGCTTCGACCGGCCGCGACGGGTCGTATTCGGGCTGGTCCGCGGGCGGCGACGCCTCGACCTTCGGTCGCGGTTGCAGCGGCGCCTCGAGCGGGCAGTCGAAGGTCTCGACGTGGTCCACCCACTCCTCGGCCGTGTCGCGGCGGTAGAACGCGACCTCGCGCCGTTCGCGGTAGGCCCAGCGGTCGTGGTCGAGGTGGTCGAACCGGCTGTCGACCACGCTCATCGTCAGCGAGTCGTCGCGGCCGTCGCCGGCCCAGTTCTTGCCCTTCGAGCGGTTCTCGGCGAAGAAGTAGAGCACCGAGTTGCGGGTCTTGGCGTCGGTCTCGACGGTTGCGCCGGCCTCCACGTTCCACCAGCCGCGGGTGATCCAGCGGTCGTCGAGGTCGTTGTAGTGGAGGGCGACGCTGACCGTGAACCGGCAACGGTTGGACAGCGAGATCGTGTCGTAGGCGCGGACGTCGCCCTCCTCGTAGCGCTGGGCGATCAGGTCGATGCGGCCGCGCCGCGCGGCGATCCGCTCGTCGTAGAGCAGGCGCAGCTCCTCGCGCAGCGCCCGGCTCTCCTCGTCGAGGAGCGCGCGGTGCTCCTCGACGAGCTGGCGGTAGGCCTCGGCGCGAGCGGCTTCGGCCTCGGCGGTGCCGCGGCCTGGCGGCCCCTGCGCGCAGCCGGCGAACGAGACGGCGGCGCCCAGGCACCAGGCCAGGCTCCGGGCGCCGACAGTCCCGCCACGCGTCCAGGCGCTCATCGCGATCCCCCGGCTGCCGCTCTCTCCACCGGCGCTCAGCCGACCTCGAACTCGACGCCCTGGGCGAGCGGCAGCTCGGCGCCCCAGTTGACCGTGCAGGTCTGGCGCCGCATGTAGGTCTGCCACGAGTCCGAGCCCGCCTCGCGTCCGCCGCCGGTCTCCTTCTCGCCGCCGAACGCGCCGCCGATCTCGGCGCCCGAGGTGCCGATGTTGACGTTGGCGATGCCGCAGTCGCTGCCGGTGGCCGCGAGGAAGCGCTCGGCGGCGCGCACGTTCAAGGTGAAGATCGCCGACGACAGCCCCTGGGGCACCGCGTTGTGGCGCGCGATCGCCTCGTCGAGGTCGTCGAACTCGATCAGGTAGAGGAGCGGCGCGAAGGTCTCCTCGCACAGGATCGCCATCCCGGGGTCGGCCTCGACCAGGGTCGGCTGGACGAAGAAGCCGGGCCGGTCGGCGAGCGCCTCGCCGCCGTAGAGGACGCGCCCGCCCTGCGCGCGGACGGTGGCGAGCGCGGCGAGCATGGCGTCGACCGCCTTGCGGTTGATCAGCGGGCCCATCAGGGTGCCGGGGGCGAGCGGGTCGCCGATCGCGATCGAGCCGTAGGCCGCGACCAGCCGGCGCTTCATCTCGGCCGCGATCCCGCGCTGGAGGAAGAGGCGCCGAGCGCTGGTACAGCGCTGGCCGGCGGTGCCGACGGCGGCGAACAGGACCGCGCGCAGCGCGAGGTCGAGGTCGGCGTCGTCCATGACCACGATCGCGTTGTTGCCGCCCAGCTCGAGGAGCGACCGTCCGAGCCGCCGCGCCACCGTCATGCCGACCGCGCGCCCCATCGAAACCGACCCGGTGGCCGAGATCAGCGGGAAGCGCGGGTCGGCGACCAGCTTCTCGCCGACCTCGTGGCGGCCGCCGACGAGCAGGCAGAAGATCGGCGGCGCGCCGTGCGCGGCGAGCACGCGCGCGGCGATGCGGGTCACCGCGACCGCAGTCAGCGGCGTCTGGTCCGAGGGCTTCCACACCATCGAGTCGCCGCACACCGCGGCGACCATCGCGTTCCACGCCCACACCGCGACCGGGAAGTTGAACGCGGTGATGATCCCGACCGGCCCGAGCGGGTGCCACTGCTCGAACATCCGGTGCCGCGGGCGCTCGGAGTGCATGCTCTTGCCGTAGAGCTGGCGCGACATGCCGACCGCGAGATCGGCCATGTCGATCATCTCCTGCACCTCGCCCAGCCCCTCGGAGAGGATCTTGCCGGCCTCGAGGCTGACCAGGCGGCCGAGCGCGTCCTTGTGCCGGCGCAGCTCGTCGCCGAGGTCGCGCACCACCGCGCCGCGGCGCGGGGCCGGCCAGGTCTGCCACTCGCGGAACGCCTCGACGGCGGCCGCGGCGACCCGCTCGTAGTCGCCCGCGGCGGCCATGCGCACGGCGGCGATCGGCTCGCCGGTCGCGGGGTCGGTCGATTCGAGGCGCTCGCCGCGGGTGTCGATCCAGGCGCCGTCGAAGGCGCCCGGGTTCTCGGCCTCGAGGCCGAGCGCGGCGAGCGCGGACTCGGCGCGGGATGCGGTCGGTGCGGTCGCTGCCGGGGTCATGAGCGGGATCTCCTGGTCGCGCGGCCGGGGCCGGGCCGCGACGACTCGGGACAGTTGTAGACGAGGGTGGCGCCGCCGGGAATCTCCTCGTGGTGTGGCCGGACGACGACCGCGACCGCGCGAGGATATCGTACCGGCGGCGCCGCGCCGCCGCGCCGGCGGTCCGGGGTGCGGGCGCGGCGTCGGGCGGCCCGG
>CAZNIX010000560.1:0-3089 GCA_964573125.1 uncultured Thermoanaerobaculia bacterium | reverse complement strand
CCGGCGCGGAGGGCGCCGGCCGGCGCGGGGCGGAGGGAGCGGATCGCGGGCCATCGCCGGGTGAGACAGCGCGCGCCGCCGACGGGAACAGCGGCGGCCTGTTCCGGCCGCCGCCCGGGCGCTGTCTCAGCCGGCGAGTGCGCACCGCGGCGGCCGCGGCCGCCGCGGCGCCGAGCGCAAACGATCCAAATCATCTGAACGTCCTGGAGAACGACCATGCGCATCACAGTGCGGCATCTTCTCGTGCGGCAGCGTCTCGTGCGGCAGCTTCTCGCGTCCATCCCCGCCCTGGCTCTCCTGGCCGCGGCGACCCCGGCCCGGGCCGCCGGCCCGGGCGAGTTCAAGTTCGACCAGTCGAGCATCGAGGTGCTCGAGAGCGCGGGCGTCGCGGTGGTCGTCGTCGAGCGCTCCCGCGGCGAGGACGGCGCGGTGACCGTCGACTACGCGACCTCCGACGGCACCGCCGTCGACGGCAGCGACTACGCCGGCGTCTCCGGCACCCTGTCGTGGGGCCCGAACGACGGCGGCAACCGCACGTTCGAGGTGCCGATCGTCGACGATCCCGACGCCGAGGGCGTCGAGACGATCGACCTCACGCTGTCCAACCCGACCGGCGGCGCGATCATCCAGGCCGGCCGCGGCACCTCGGTGGTCGTGATCCTGGCCAACGACGCCGGCGGGCCGCCGCCCCCGCCGCCCCCGCCGCCGCCGCCCGGTCCGGGCCCCGGCCCCGGCCCGGTCGACCCCGACGCCGGCGTCTTCAAGTTCGACCAGCGCGACTTCTTCGCGATGGAGAACGCCGGCCACGCGGTCATCAGCGTCGAGCGCTCGCACGGCGAGGACGGCGCGGTGAGCGTCGACTACGTGGCGAGCGCGGGCACCGCGACCCCGGGCGCCGACTTCACGCCGGTCACCGGCACCCTCTCCTGGGGCCCGGGCGACGCCAGCGTCAAGACCTTCGCCGTGCCGCTCGCCAACGACCAGACCGGCGAGGGGAGCGAGACGGTGATCGTCGCCCTGTCCAACCCGATCGGCGGCGCGGCGATCGACGCCGAGCGCGGCAGCGCGGTCCTGACCATCCTCGACGACGACCAGGGCGCCCCGCCGCCGCCCCCTCCGGGCCCCGACGACGACCGCCCGGGCACGCTCAAGTTCGGCCAGCGGAGCTTCCAGGCGGTCGAGGGCGGCGACGCGCTGGTCACCGTCGAGCGCTCGCACGGCGAGGGCGGGACGGTCAGCGTCGACTACGCGATCGCCGCCGGCAGCGCCACCGCGGGCGCCGACTACGTCGAGGTCGCCGGCACCCTGACCTGGGGGCCGGGCGACGGCGGGGTCAAGACCTTCGTGGTGCCGCTGCTCGACGACGGCGTGGCCGAGGGGAACGAGACGGCGGTCCTGGCGCTGTCCAACCCGACCGGCGGCGCGGCGATCGACGCCGTGCGCGGCGAGGCGCCGCTGACCATCCTCGACGACGACGGCTCGACCGCGGCCTGCGCGCCCTCGGGCTCGACCCTGTGTTTGGCCGGCGGCCGCTTCCAGGTCGAGGCCGCGTGGCGCACCGCCCAGGGCGGCGCCGGCGCCGGCGGGGTGATCCCGGTCGAGGGCGGGCGCTCGGGCCTGGTCTGGTTCTTCAACCCGAGCAACATCGAGATGCTGGTCAAGGTGATCGACGCCTGCCGCGACTTCGGCCGCTACTGGGTGTTCTTCTCGGCCACCACCAACGTCGACTTCACGCTCACCGTGACCGACACCGAAACCGGCGTCGTCAAGCAGTACACCAACCCCTTGGGCCGGGCCGCCGAGCCGGTCCAGGACACCCTCACCTTCTCCGCCTGCCCGTAGCCCTTCCCTGGAGGCGGCGGTCGGCGCCGCCGCCTCCCCTCTCCTCCTTCCAACGGGCGGATCCGGGCCGGCTCATCGGCCTCGGACCGCCCGCCCTTTTTGCCGGCCCCCTGAACAAAGACCGCCTACGGCCCCTCGTCGACCAGCAGCCCGAGCAGGTCGGAGGTGGTGACGATGCCGACGCAGCGGTCGTCGGGGTCGAGGACGAGCACGCGGTGGAGGTGCTCGCGCAGCATCTTCATCGCGATCTCCGAGACCGGCGCGCTCGGCGCGACGGAGTGGATCTCGGGGGTCATGATGTCGGCGACGGTCAGGTCCTCGTCGTCGATCTCCAGCTCTTGCAGCTCGTCCTCGGACAGCGTCGCCTCGCGGCCGCGGTAGAGGAAGTCGGGCTCGGAGCGATCGACGGCGATCTCCGCGTCGTCGGAGACCAGGTCGGCGATGTCGACTACCGAGACCACGCCGACCAGGCGCCCGTCGGCGTCGGCGACCGGCGCGCCGGTGATGTCGTGGCGCATCAGGAACGCGGCGAGATCGGCCACCGGCATGTCCTCGCGCACGGTCAGCACCTCGGGGCTCATCAGGTCGGCGGCGGTGATCGGTCGCATCGGCGGCTCTCCTCGGCCAAGCAGAGTCCACTGGGGTGCTGAAGTAGATCACACCCGCGCGGATCAGCCGCCGCCGGCGCGCGGCGCGGGCGGCGCCGCCGCGAAGCGCTCGGCGAGCGCCGGCTTGGTCACCTTGCCGAGCGGGTTGCGCGGCAGCTCGTCGAGCACCAGCAGGCGGGTCGGCAGCTTGTAGGGCGCGAGGCGGTCGCCGGCCCAGGCGCGGAGGTCGTCGAGCGAGGGGGCGGTGGCGGGGTCGCGCGGCACCACCGCGGCCGCGACTCGCTGGCCGTACTCGGGGTCGGGCGCGCCGACCACGGCGCACTCGGCGACCGCCGGGTGCGCGGCGAGCACGGCCTCGACCTCGAGCGCGGAGAGCTTGTAGCCGCCGACCTTGAGCACGTCGACGCTCTTGCGCCCGAGCAGCCGGTAGACCCCGCGCTCGACCGCGGCCACGTCGCCGGTCGAAAACCAGCCGCCGGGGCGCATCGCCGCGGCGGTCTCCTCGGGTCGCCGCCAGTAGCCGGCGAAGAGCTGCGGGCCGCGCACCTCCAGCTCGCCGGAGATCGGGCCGCCGCCCGCGGCGCCGGCCGCCGCGGGCGCCGCCTCGGCTTGCTCGTCGGCCCGGCGGCCTTCGGCGCC
>CAZNIX010000559.1:0-3091 GCA_964573125.1 uncultured Thermoanaerobaculia bacterium | reverse complement strand
GGAGCACCGGGCACCGGCGCACGAACGGCGACCGAAGAGGGAGTGTGCGGCAAAAGACCATGAAGCTCGACCAGGGGATGCACCGCATGTTGCGCGATTTCGGCCGCGCGCTCTCGGAGGCGATCTCCGAGTCGAGCGCGGCGAGCGAGAAGCTGCGCGAGATCCGCGACCGCGGCTACTCTCTCTACCTCCTCCTCGACGGCGCCCGGGCCGAGCGGCTCCCCACCTCCGCCGCGCCGCCGGCCGCCGCCGCGCCGCGGGCGACGCCCCCGGCCGAGCCCCAGTTCCGGATCAACGGCGAAGACCTCTCCTTCCTGCGCTCGGTCGGCATCGACCCCACCAGGCGGCACCGCGGTCGGCGGTGACCTCCTCCCCCCCGGGCCGGGCGGAGGAGCGCCGCCCCCGGGGCACGCGGTGCGCACGAGCCACCGCCCCCCCGGGCCGGGCGGAGGAGCGCCGCCCCCGGGGCACGCGGTGCGCTTGTAGGGTGCGACGGGCGGCCGGCGCACCGCTCGTCAGCCGCCGCGCACTTCCGCCTCGCTCTTCCGCAATGGCGCGTTGAGCACGGCGGCTGGCGCCCCCGGGGACGGCGCTCCTCCCACCCTCCCCGCTGGTTGGGGTGACTCCCCCCGCCCTCCGCCGCCGAACGCGACCGTCCGAGGGAATCCATCGGCGGGGCGCCTGGGTTTGATCGAATCGATCGGCCCCCGCCGAGCGCTGGAAGAAACCGAGAAGGCCAACGTTGTCCCCTGCCACCGTAGCCGACGACCGGCCCGACCTGCTCGGGATGACCCGTGGGCGGCTGGCCGAGGCGCTGGCGCCTTGGGTGGATCGGCCGTACCGGGTGGGCCAGGTCTACGACGCGCTGCACCGGCGCGGGGTCGCCGACTTCGAGGCGATCACCGGCCTGTCCCGGCCGCTGCGCGCGACCCTCGCCGATCGCTTCCGCATCGACCGCCCAGAGCCGGTCGAGCGCCGGCCCGCGCCCGACGGCACGGTCAAGCACCTGCTGCGCCTGGCCGACGGCGCCACCGTCGAGGCGGTCGACATCGTCGACGACCGCGGCCGCCACACCCTGTGTCTCTCGAGCCAGGCCGGCTGCGCGCTCGCCTGCGCGTTCTGCGTCACCGGTTACTGGGGCGCCGGCCGCAACCTCTCCGCCGGCGAGATCGTCGGCCAGGTGCTGGCGCTACGCGCGGCCGGGGAGCTGCCGGAAACGGTCAACCTGGTGTTCATGGGGATGGGCGAGCCGCTGCTAAACCTGGGCGCGCTCGAGCCCGCGTTCGAGATCCTCGCCGAGAGCGTGTCGCCGCGCCGGATCACGGTCTCGACCGCCGGCGTCGTGCCCGGCATCGAGGCGCTCGCGCGCTGGCCCCGGCGCCCCAACCTGGCGGTGTCGCTGCACGCCGCCGCCGACGCGCTGCGCAGCCGGATCATGCCGATCAACCGCACCTGGCCGCTGGCCGAGCTGATGGCGGCGCTCCGCCGCTACCCGCTCGAGCCTGGGCGCCGGCTGACCTTCGAGTACATCCTGATCCGCGACCTCAACGACGCCCCCGTCCACGCCGACGCCCTCGCCCGGCTCCTCGCCGGCCTGCGCGCCAAGGTCAACCTGATCCCGATCAACCCCGACCCCGTGCTCGGCGCCGCGATGGCGCCGCCGGACGATGCGGCGATCGACGCCTTCCACCGCCGCCTCAAGCGCCACGGCCTGATCTCGACCGTCCGCCGCCGCCGCGGCCTCGAGGTCTCCGCCGCCTGCGGCCAGCTCCGCGCGTTCGGCCGCGACCCCCGCGGCCACGCCGGGCGCAACCTCCACCGCCCCCCCGGGCCGGACGGAGGAGCGCCGCCCCCGGACTGACCACCGCCCCCCCGGGCCGGACGGAGGAGCGCCGCCCCCGGGGCACGCGGTGCGCACTTGACCGCCGCCCCCCCGGGCCGGACGGAGGAGCGCCGCCCCCGGGGCACGCGGGGGGCGCGGGCCCCCGCCCCCGGCGGGGGGCGCTGCTCCGCCCGGCCCTGCCCACCCACCCCGCTCTCGGGGACATGTTCCCCACCCGCCCCGCCTTTGGGGGAACTGGCCCCACGAACCTGAGCTCCCGCCCACCCCGCTCCTGGCGCACTCCCGCCACCCGGGCGGCGACTGGCATCCCGGGCTTGGTTGTTCTCCGCCCCGCTCTCACGCGATCCCGCGACGCGTACGATCGGCGGGCTCTAGAATCGGGGGGTGGAGAGCCGAGGTGTTGCGGAGTGTGGGCTGCGGGGGCCTGAGGTGGTGGCGGAGCATTGGGTGTGGCGGGGGTCGGCCGGCGGCGCGGAGGTGCGCTTCGTCGGGCGGCGGGTCGGCGGTCATGACGAGGATGAAAGCCGCGCGGACGTGCTCGCGGCGATCGGTACCAGGCTGCCCGTCGCCCGCGCGAAGCAGGTGCACTCGGCACGGGTGCTGGTGGCGCGCGCGGGGCAGTGCGGGGAGGGAGACGCGCTGGTCGGCGAAGAGGGGCTGGCGCTGTCGGTGGCGAGCGCGGACTGCGTGCCGGTCTTGATCGCCGCCGGCGCACGGGTCGCGGCGGTTCACGCCGGCTGGCGTGGCATCGAGTCCGGGGTGATCCCGGCCGCGGTCGCCCGGCTGGCCGCTGACGCCGAAGCCGCCGGCGCCGCCGCGGATCCCGCCGCCTGGTCGGCCTGGATCGGCCCCGCGATCGGCCCCTGCTGCTACGAGGTCGGCCCCGAGGTCGCGGACCGGGTGGCGATGGCGAGCAGCGACGAGGCGATCGTCCCCCGCCCGGGCGCCCGCCCGCACCTCGACCTCCCGGTCGCCGCCCTCGCCCAGCTCGTCCGCGCCCGCGTCGGCACCGTCCGCCCCTCCCTTTGGTGCACCCACTGCGCAACCGACCGCCTCCACAGCTACCGCCGCGACGGCCCCACCACCCGCCACAACCTCTCCTTCATCTGGCGCCCTTGATCCCCGGGTCCTTTTGAAGCGACAGCTCTCCCCGGCTTGCCGTGTGGGTGAAGGGGACTCCACCAACAGCGGGGTGGGTGGGCAGGGCCGGGCGGCGGAGCGCCCCCCCCCGGGGCGGCAGCCGGCCGC
>CAZNIX010000558.1:0-3099 GCA_964573125.1 uncultured Thermoanaerobaculia bacterium | reverse complement strand
CCTCCCCGCGCGATTCACTCGCGCGGGGAGGGGGGCTGGAACAGCCCCCCTGGAAAAGACAACCTGATCGGCGGTGGACCGGCGTTTCGGCCGGCCGCGCTAGAACGGCCAAATCAGCGGGATGAGCAGCGAGGCAAGCAGCCAGCCGATCAGGTTCAGCGGCGAGCCGAAGCGGGTGAAGTCGGTGAAGCGGTAGCCGCCGGGGCCGAAGACCATGGTGTTGGTCTGGTAGCCGATCGGGGTCATGAAGCTCATCGAGGCGGCGTAGGTGATCCCCATCAGGAGCGGCTTGGCGTCGACGCCCAGGCTGGCGGCGGCGGCGAGCGCGGGCGGGACCATCAGCACCGCGGCGGTGTTGTTGGAGATCACCTCCGTGAGGAGCGAGGTGGCGAGGACCATCGCCACCAGCAGCGCCCAGGGGCCGTGCGGCCGGGCGATCTCGGCCAGCGTCTCGCCGAGGATCCGGTCGAGGCCGGTGTTGTGCATCGCGGTGCCGATCGGCAGCACGGTGGCGAGCAGGAAGATCACCGTCCAGTCGATCGCGTCGTAGGCCTGGCGGATGGTCATCGTCCGGGTCAGCAGCAGCGTCACCACGCCGAGGATCGCCGCCTTGAGGATCGGCATCCCGCCGAGCCCGGCGAGCGCGACCACCGCCGGGATCACCGCCGCGCTCAGCCACCAGCGCGGCGCCAGCCGCAGCCGCACCGGCACCTCCTGGAGCGGCGTGAAGTCCTCGACCTGGTTGAGCGCGTCGATGCGCGACCGCGGCCCGAAGACCAGGAGCGTGTCCCACTGGTGGAGCGGCACGAACGCGAGCTTGTCGCGGATGGTGCCGCCCGCGCGCTTGAGCGCGAGCACGAAGCAGCCGTAGCGCTTGCGGAAGTCGATCTCCTTGAGCGTGCGGCCGACCAGGCGCGAGGTCGGGGAGAGCTGGATCTCGATCAGGATGTTGCTGGCGTCGGAGAGGTCCTCGTCGCCGAGCTTGATGTCGGAGAGCAGGAGCAGGCCGTAGTGCTCCTTGCACGCGACGATGTCGTCCATCGCGCCGCGGACGATCAGCACGTCGCCCGCCCTGAGCGGCGTGTTGCGGATGTCGACCGCGATCCTGCGTTGGCCGCGCAGGATCTCGAGCACGTTGAGGCGGAAGCGCTCGGACAGCTCCTCCTCGAGCACCGTGCGCCCGAACAGCGGCGAGCCCGCCGGCACCTGGACCTCGGTCAGGTAGGAGCTGATGTGGTACTTGCGGGTGAGGCTGTCCCCGGCTTCGCGCTCGGGCGCCCGGCGCATCGGCACCAGCACGACGTAGGCGAGGCCGGCGAGAAACAGCGGCACCCCGACCCACGCCAGCTCGAAGACCGAAAACGGCGCCTCGCCGGCCGCGACCGCGAGCGAGCTGACCAGCAGGTTGGTCGAGGTACCGATCAGGGTGCAGGTGCCGCCGAGGATCGAGATGTAGGACAGCGGCATCAGCAGGCGCGACGGGCTGTGCCGGTAGTGCTTGGCGAGCAGGATCGCCATCGGCATCAGGATCGCGACCGCCGCCGTGTTGTTGATGAACGCGGAGAGCACGCCGGCGAGCAGCAGGAGCGCGATCGAGGCGCGCCGGCCCGAGCGGCCCGACAGGTGCGCGATACGGTGGCCGAGGCGGCTGACGACGCCGCTCTGGACCAGGCTCCCGCTCAGGATGAACATCATCATCACGGTCACGACCGCCGGGTTGGCGAAGCCGGAGATCCCCTGCTCGGGGGTGACCAGGCCGAACGCGAGCAGCAGCCCGAGCGCGGTGATCGCGGTGACGTCGATCGGCAGCTTCTGGAGCGCGAACGAGGCGACCGCGAACAGCACGATCGCGATGAGGAGCGCGATCTCCACGGCTCGGCCGTCGCGCCGGGGGCCGGGCGCCCGCGCTCAGCTCTCCTCGGCGTAGAAGTAGCGGCCGTCGCCGAGGAACGAGGTGTCGACCCCGAGGTTGCGCAGGCGGGTCGCGAAATCGGCCTTGTCGTCGGCCTTGCGGTAGGCCTCCTCGGGCTCGACCAGGCCGCTCTCGACCAGCTTGAGCAGCGCCTCGTCGAGGCGCACCATCCCGGCCTTGCGCCCGGTCTGCATCACCGACGGGAGCTGGAAGGTCTTGCCCTCGCGGATCATGCTCGCGACCGCCGGGTTGACCAGCAGCAGCTCAAACGCGGCGACGCGGCCGCCGCCGACCCGCCGGAGCAGGGTCTGGCTGATCACCGCGCGCAGGCTGGCGGCGAGCATCAGGCGGATCTGCGGCTGCTGATCCGCCGGGTACTGGTCGACCAGGCGCTCGACGGTCGCGGTCGCCGAGGTGGTGTGGAGCGTGCCGAACACCAGGTGGCCGGTCTCGGCGGTGCGCAGCGCGATCGAGGTCGCGTCGAGGTCGCGCAGCTCGCCGATCATCACCACGTCGGGATCCTCGCGCAGGGCGGCGCGCAGGGCGTCGGCGAAGGAGTCGCAGTGCAGGCCGACCTGGCGCTGGTGGACCAGGCACTTGCGCGACGGGTGCACGAACTCGATCGGGTTCTCGATCGTGATCACGTGCTCGCGCCGGGTGCGGTTGACACGGTCGATCAGCGCCGCGAGCGTGGTCGTCTTGCCGGTGCCGGTGGCGCCGGTGACCAGCACCAGCCCGCGCGGCAGCTCGGTGAGGCCGATCGCCGCCTCGGGCAGCCCCAGCTCCTCGGGGGTGAGGATGCGCTGCGGGATCAGCCGGAAGGCGGCGCCGATGCCCCGCCGCTCGCGGTAGACGTTGACGCGGAAGCGCCCGGTGCCCTCCAACTCGTAGCCGAAATCGGTCTGGTTGAGCCGCTCCAGCTCCGCGCGGTTGGCCTTGGGGACGATCTCGAGCAGCAGCCGCTCCAGCCGCTCCGAGTCCGGGCTCTTGTAGGTCTCGAGCGGCTCGAGGTCGCCCTCGACCCGCACGTGCGGCGGCTGATCCGACGACAGGTGGAGATCGGAGGCGCCGCGCCCGATGACCTCGATCAAGACCGACTTGACGTCGCCGATCTCCTGCGCCTCGAGGCCGGAGCCGGCCGCCGCCCGGGGCGCCGCCGCCGCGTGCGCCCGGGCCGCCGCCGCGGC
>CAZNIX010000557.1:0-3124 GCA_964573125.1 uncultured Thermoanaerobaculia bacterium | reverse complement strand
CGACCACCGCGAACTTCACGGTCGGCCGTTTCGGCCGCTGGCTCTGCTCGGGTCTCGAGTACCAGATCGAGCACCACCTGTTCCCCGGCATCTGCCACCGGTACTATCCGGAGCTGAGCCCGCGCGTCCAGGAGCTGTGCCGCCGGTTCGGCCTGCCGTACCTGGTCTACAGTTGGGACCGCGCGCTGCTCATGTGCTTCGCCGCCCTGGCGCGGCGCAAGCACATCGAACCCAGCCTGGAGGCCGCCCGCCTCCCGCTGGGCACGGGGGGAGCGGCCCGATGAGCGCCCGCGCGCGCGCCGGCCGCCGGACCGCAACGCCGAGAGAGGAGTGACGCCGATGCTCACGCCCAACCTCCAGCACGACCGCATGGCCCGCTATCTCCAGGACCCGCTGCTGCGGCGGATGTTCGACGAGGTGCGCGCGGCCGGGCCGGTGCGCTCGACCCAGTTCGACATCACCCACCGTTGCAACATCCGCTGCCAGGGGTGCTACTTCTTCGCCGAGGGGATGGACCAGTACGAGGCCCCCCAGGACGAGGCGGTGTTCGACGCCTTCATCGCGGCCGAGAAGGCGCGCGGCACCAACTACGTCACGGTCGTCGGCGGCGAGCCGAGCATGATGCTCGGCCGGCTCAAGAAGATCTACGACAACTTCTGGATGGTGGTGGTGACCAACGGCATCCGCAAGATCCCGGTCGAGGGGTTCGAGAACCTCGCGATCGCGGTCTCGGTGTGGGGCGACCACGCAACCGACAAGCGGCTGCGCGGGAGCGGCAAGATCGACGTCTTCGCGCGCGGTCTCGCCAACTACAAGGACGACCGCCGGGCGGCGTGGTACTACACGACCACCCCGGGCAACGCGCACGAGATCGAGAGCGTGGTCACCCAGTGCGTCGAGAACGGCAACTTCGTCGGCTTCAACTTCTACGGCGACATCGCCAGGCTCGGCGGCGACGTCGACCACCGGCGCGGCTTCGGCGAGGTGTGCGAGAACCTCGACCGCATGATCGACCGCTACCCGCATCGGATCCTCTCCTCGTCCTACCTCGCGCACACGGTCGCGACCGGCAGCCTGATGGGTGACCCGTGGGGGTTCGACGTCTGCTGCACGCTCTCCGGCGACAAGGAGAAGAACCGCGAGCGGTTCGCCAACGGCAAGGCGCACAACCCGCACTTCCGGGTCTACAACCCGGACCTCAAGACCACCCGCGTGTGCTGCCGCAGCGAGAAGTACGACTGCGAGAACTGCTACGACACCTGGGCGCACATGGCGTGGATCATGGCCAACCTCGAGCCCCACCTCGGCTCGGAGACCGACTTCACGAACTGGCTGTCGACGATGTACATGTTCTACCTCGCCAACCGGATCATCGAGTTCGAGCGCGGCGCGGAGTTCTTGCCCGCGATCCACCAGCGCCTGGCCGAGACGCGCCGCCGCGGCGCGTGGGGCGGCCCGCCGCCGGCGGTCAACCGCGAGGAGATCGCGCAACTGGTCTACGAGTCGCTCTAGATCACGGTCGACCCCGCGCACGCGATGTCACGTTCCGAGTTCACCGCCGGCGCCGCGACTCTGTGCGAGATCGTGGAGCGGCGGGCCGCCGCCCAGCCGGAGCGCCGCGCCTTCACCTACCTGGGCGACGGCGAGCGCGAGGAGGCCCACCTCGGCTACCGCGAGCTGGACGAGCGGGCGCGCGCGGTCGCCGCCCGCCTCGAGGAGCTGGGCGCCGCCGGCGAGCGGGTGCTCCTGCTCTACCCGCCGGGGCTCGACTACGCCGCCGCCGTGTTCGGCTGCCTCTACGCCGGGGCGGTCGCGGTGCTGGTCTTCCCGCCCCACCTCAACCGGCCGACCCCGCGCCTCGCGCGCATCGTCGAGGACGCCGAGCCGGCGCTCGCGCTGACCACCGCCGGCGTGCTCGCCAACCTCGAGCGCCGCCTGGTCCACTCGCCCCAGCTCGAGGCGCTGCGCTGGCTGGCCACCGACGCCATCGAGCCCGGGGCCGGGGCCGGGTGGCGGCGGCCGGCGCTCGACGGCGACGCCATGGCGTTCCTGCAGTACACCTCGGGCTCGACCGGCGAGCCCAAGGGGGTGATGCTCGACCACCGCAACCTGCTCCACAACCTGGGGCTGATCCGCTCCGGGTTCGCGGTCGAATCCGAGGCCGACCACGGGGTGATCTGGCTGCCGATGTACCACGACATGGGCCTGCTCGGCGGCCTCTTGGCGCCGGTCCACGTCGGCATCCCGGTGACCCTGATGTCGCCCGCCGCCTTCCTCCAGCGGCCGGCGCGCTGGCTCGAGGCGATGAGCCGGCACCGGGGGACGATCAGCGGCGGTCCCGATTTCGCCTACCGCCTGTGCGCCGAGAAGATCACCGCCGAGCAGCGCGCGAGCCTCGACCTCAGCGCCTGGCGGGTGGCGTTCTGCGGCGCCGAGCCGATCCGCGCCGAGACCCTCGAGCGCTTCTGCGCCACGTTCGCGCCGTGCGGCTTCCGCCGCGAGGCGTTCTACCCGTGCTACGGCATGGCCGAGACGACGCTGATCGTCTCCGGCGGCCGCGCCCCCGACCCGCCGGTGCTCGAGCACGTCCGGCGCGAGGAACTGGAGCGCGACCGCGCCGAGGTCGTGCCGGCGGAGGCGCCGGGGACGCGCGCGGTGGTCGGCTGCGGGCGCGCGCTCGACGGGCTCGAGGTCGCGATCGTCGACCCCGCGAGCGGCGCGCGGCGGGCCGACGGCGAGGTCGGAGAGGTCTGGGTCGCCGGGCCGAGCGTCGCCCGCGGCTACTGGAACCGCCCGCGCGAGAGCGCCGCCACGTTCGGCGCCAAGTCCGCCGACGGCGGCGGGCCGTACCTGCGCACCGGCGACCTCGGCTACCTGCGCGCCGGCGAGCTGTTCGTCACCGGGCGCGCCAAGGACCTGGTGATCATCCGCGGTCAGAACCACTATCCGGAGGACCTCGAGCGCACCGCCGAGGGCGCCCACCCGGCGCTCTCCGCGGGGGGCGCGTGCGCGTTCTCGGTCGACGCCGGGGGCGAGGAGCGGCTGGTCGTCGCCTGCGAGGTCGACCGCCGGCAGCGCGACGTCGACGCCGCCGAAGCGGCGGCGGCGGTGCGCGCGGCGATCG
>CAZNIX010000556.1:0-3135 GCA_964573125.1 uncultured Thermoanaerobaculia bacterium | reverse complement strand
CCGCCGCCGGCTCGGTGGCCGCCGGCCCGCCGGGCGCCGTACCGGTCTTGCCCGCAGCGCTGCCCGCCGCGCCCGCCGCGGGCGGCTCCGCCACGGTGGAGACCAGCCAGAGGTCGGTGTCGTAGCTCGCGTCGGGCTCTTCGCCGCGGTTGCTGACGAAGGCGATCCAGCGCCCGTCGGGCGACCACGCCGGCTCGGCGTCGTCGTAGTCGCCGGTGGTGAGCTGGACCGGCGCGCGGGGGGCGCCCTCGCCGCCGGCGCCCGCCGGCTCGAGGTCGAGTACCCAGAGGTGGTCGCGCCGGCGGTCGAGGTAGCCGGTGCCGTCGACCTTGAACTGGAGCCGGTCGATGACCCAGGGCGGCGGGGTCTCGTCGCCGTCGGCGCGGCGACCGTCTTCGCCGCCGGTGCCGCCCTCGCCGCCGCCGCCCGCGCCGGGCTTCGACGCGGCCTCGTGCGGGTCGGGGTCGTGGAGGATCAGCGCCAGGCGCCGCGCGTCGGGCGACCATTCGTAGGCGCTGACCCCCTGCGGCACCGCGGTCAAGGGCGACGCCTCGCCGCCGCGGCGGTCGAGCGCCCACACCTGGGCCTTGTCGCCCGCGCGCGCGGCGAGAAACGACAGATACCGCCCGTCCGGGCTCCAGCGCGGGCTGTGCGCGGAGGTCCCCTCGGTGGTCACCGGCAGCGCCTCGCCGCCGGCCGCGGGCACCATCCAGACCCGGCTCGCCTGCTCGTCGGTTTCGAGGTCGCTGGTGGTCACCGTGTAGGCGACCCAGGCGCCGTCCGGCGACAGCCGCGGCGAGCCGACGTCGCCGAGCCGGAACCAGTCGTCGACGGCCAGCGTGCGGAACGCGGCGGCGGGCGGCGCCTCCGGCGTCGGCGGGGCGGCCGGCGCCGCGGCCGACAGCCAGAGGACCGCGGCGAGCGCGAGCAGACGACCGAGCATCGTTCGGCGCAAGCTATCAGGCTTTCCATGGACGCGGGGAGGGGGGCGCAGCGCCCTCGAAGAACTCAACCGGCGGCCACGACCACGTTGCGTCCGGCACGCTTGCCGGCGAGCAGGCGGGCGTCGGCGACCTCGAGCAGGCGCGGGCCCTCGGCGCCGTCCCCGGGCCAGGCGGCGAGGCCGGCCGAGACGGTCACCCGCACCGCGGCGCCGCCGCCGACGTCGATCGCCGCGGCGCCCAGGGCCGCGCGCACGGCGTCGATCTTGGCGTGCGCGGCGGCGAGCGGGGTGTCGGGGAGGAGGATCGCGAACTCCTCGCCGCCGAGCCGCGCGACGAGGTCGCTCGCGCGCATCGACCGGCGCAGCTCCGCGGCGACCCGCCGGAGCACGAGGTCGCCGGCGGCGTGGCCGTGGTCGTCGTTGACGCGCTTGAAGTGGTCGATGTCCAGCATCGCCAGCGTCGCCGGCCGTCCGCTGCGCGCCGCGCGCCGCAGCTCCTGGTCGAAGCGGTCGTCGAAGTGGCTGCGGTTGGCGAGCCGGGTCAGCGGGTCGCGGATCCCCGACAGGCGCAGCTCGCGCGCGCGCTCGACCACGAGCGCGCCGAGCGCGGTGGCGGTCGCGAGCACGATCACCTCCTCGACCTGGCCGCCGACGCTGGCGTCGCCGTAGAAGCGGGCGGCGGCGGCCGCGGCGCGCCCGGTCGCGTTCGCCCACGCCACGATCGCCAGGTACTGGGCGCCGGCGGCGATCCCGGCCAGGCGCACCAGGCGCCCGTCGTAGCGGAGGGTGGTGCCCGCGATCGCGAGGATGTAGAGGGCGAAGCTCACGCGGCTGCCGAGCGCGGTGTCGGCGTCGCCGCCCACGAACAGGAGCAGGTGGTAGAGCGAGACGACCGAGACGTCGAGCAGCGTCGCGACGGTGGCGAGCGCCCGGCCGCGCGCCCCCGCGCGGGCTTGGTGGAGGATCGCGACGCCGGCGGCGAAGAGGACGGAGGACGCCCCGACGCCGAGCCAGCCGGAGAGCGCTCCCGGCTCGCGCGCCAGGGTCGCGAACCCGGTCAGGGCGAGGATCGCGAGGAGCACCAGCCGCGCCTTCGCGATCACGACCTCGCCGGCGCGGCCGGCGTCGGCCAGCTCGGGCTCGGGCGGCGGCCAGAGCAGGTAGCGCAGGCGGCGCTGCAGCGGCGCTTTCATGAGCGGAGGAGCACGCCCGCCGCACTCTGCTGCGCGAGCAAGGCCGGCCGGGGGTCGCGGGGAGCGCGGATGCGCTATATCACGCCCCCGGCGGTCGCTTCAACCGACGGCTCAGTTACGGTTCCGGCGCCGCGTCCCGAAGGGCGTGAAGGAATCGCTGCCCCAGGGGCCGATCCCGATCTGCCGTGGCCCGACGGTCGGGCCCCGCGCCCGAAGGGGCGCGCGGCGGCGCGAGGCGCCGCCGAGACAGGGGAGGGGGGCGCAGCCCCCCTCGAAAAACTCAGCCGCGCAGCGCGAGCGCCGGGTCGATGCGGGCGGCGCGGCGCGCCGGGAGCCAGGTCGCGGCGAGCACCGCGCCGAGCAGCACCGCGGGCACGGCGGCGAAGGTCAGCGGGTCGAGCGGGCTGACCTCGAACAAGATCGCCTCCATCCAGCGGGTGGCGAGGGCGGCGAACAGCAGGCCGACCGCGCCCCCCACGCTCGCGACCGCCAGCCCGGCGCCGGCGCCGGTGACGCCGGGGAGCGCGCGCAGCCGGGCCGCCAGTTCGGTGTAGAAGCGGGCGGCCGCCTCGTCGTCCGCGTAGCTCGCGGCGGGCAGCGCCACCGTCGCCGTGACCACGCCGCCGGGGCGGAACCCGAGGTCGACGTCGGCGAGGCGCTGGAAGCTGCGCACCATCAGGCCGGCGGCGATCAGCAGCACGAGCGCGAGCGCGACCTGGAGGGCGACCAGGACGCGCCGGGTCCCCACCCGCGCGCGGCCGCCGGTCGAGCCGCGCGCGCCGTCGGCGAGCGTCGCCGAGAGCCGGCGGAGGCGCGGCTGGACCAGCGGCAGGAGCCCGAACGCGATCCCGGTCGCGAGCGCGACCGCGAGATCGAAGGCGACGACGCGGCCGTCGATCGAGACCTCGGCGAGCCGCGGCAGCTCGGCGGGGCCGAAGCGGACGAGGAGCTGGATCGCGCCGGCCGCGCCGGCGAGGCCGAGCGCGCCGGCGGCGGCGG
>CAZNIX010000555.1:0-3142 GCA_964573125.1 uncultured Thermoanaerobaculia bacterium | reverse complement strand
GGCCGAAGGCCCGACTCGGGGGAGGGGTCGCCGCAGGACCGCGCTCCTGCGGGGAGGGGGGCTGGAACAGCCCCCCTGAAAAAGACCGAGCGCGGCGCCGAAGCTGCTCACCGGCGCCCCACGGGCGCCGGTGGGCATGCTTGGGCGATGCGCGCGGCCGCGCCCCACAAGGCTAATCGATCGTCGACCACTGCGCGCACCGGGATCGCCTCGAGCAGGGGCCGGAAGCGCCCCTTGGCGGTGAACGCGGCGAGGAAGCCGGAGGCCGCCAGCTCGGGCAGGAGCTTGCCGACGATGCCGCCGGCGAGGTAGACGCCGCCGGTGGCGAGCGTGCGCAGGGCGAGGTTGCCGGCCTCGGCGCCGAGCAGCGCGAAGAACAGCTCGAGGGTGCGCGCGCAGGTGTCGCAGCGGTCGTCGTGGGCGAGCGCGGTGATCGCGGCCGCGGCGTCCCCCTCGGCCAGCTCGCGCGCGAGCCACTCCGGCGGCGCCTCGCCGGCGCGCTCGAGCAGGAAGCGGTGGATCGCGACCAGGCCGGGACCCGAGACCACGCGCTCCCAGCTCACGTGGCGGTGGCGGCGGTGGAGGAAGCGCCACAGCTCGACTTGCAGCTCGTCGCCGGGCCCGAAATCGGAGTGCCCGCCCTCGGTCGCGAACGGATGGTAGCGGCCGCCGTCCCAGTAGAGCGCCGCCTCGCCGAGGCCGGTGCCGGGCGCGACCAGGCAGCGGTTGCCGCCCGCCTCCGGCCGCCCCTCGGCGAGCGAGCGGACGCCGTCGGGGCCGACCACCGCGAGCCCCCAGGCCGCGGCCTCGACGTCGTTGAGCAGCTCGACGGCGCCGGCGTCGAGGCCGAGCGTGCGCGCCAGCTCGCCGCCGTCGACCACCCACGGCAGGTTGGTGGTCTCGCAGCGGTCGCCGCGGATCGGCCCGGCGAGGCCGAAGCAGGCGCGCCCGCTCGCGCGCGCCGCCGGGCGGCGGTCGAGAAACGCCGCCAGGGCGTCGGAGAGGCTGGGGAACTTGCGGCTGGGCAGGGTCTCTTCGGCGATCAGCTCGAGGGCGCCGTCGCGGGCCGAGATCACGGCGAAGCGGGCGTTGGTGCCGCCGATGTCTCCGACCAGGATGGTCACCCGCGCCGCCTCCCGCTCAATAGCTCAGCCCGTAGCCGAGGGGGTAGAGCGGGTCGTAGCCGTCGTCCCCCGGATGGAGCCCGGCCTGCTCCGAGGTGCGCGGCCAGGAGAACGCCAGCTTGCCGCCCGGCGGGTGGTCGCCGAAGAGCACGTCGGCCACCCCCTGGCCCTCGGTCCCCGGCAGCCAGGCGGCGACCACCGCGGCGCTCCGGTCGAGCACCGCGCCGAGGACGAGCGGCCGGCCGGAGACCAGGACCGCGACCACCGGCACGCCGGAGGCGGCCGCGCGCTCGACGGTCGCGACGTCGGCGGGGTCGAGCGCGAGGTCCGCGCGGTCGCCGAACATCTCGGCATACGGGGTCTCGCCGACGACCGCCACGACGACGTCGGCGCCCGCCGCGCCCGCGCCGTCCGGCGCGTGGGTGACCTCGGCGCCGGGCGCGACGGCGGCGCGGATCGCCTCGAGCACGGTCGTCCCGTTCGTGATCTCGCCGCTTGCCCCCTGCCACTGGATGGTCCATCCGCCGCACTGGTTGCCGAGGTCGTCGGCGCTCTTCCCTATGACGTGGATGCGCGCGGTTTCCTTCGCGAGCGGCAGCACCGGAGGGTCGTTCTTCAGCAGCACGAGCGAGCGGCGCACCGCCTCGCGGCCCAGCGCGCGGTGCTCGGGGCCGCCGAAGCGCCGGGCCAGCTCGGGATCGGCGACCGGCGAGAAGCCGTCCTCGAACAGCCCGAGCGCGAACTTCACGCGCAGGATCCGGCGCACCGCGTCGTCGATGCGCGCCATCGGCACCCGCCCGTCCTCGACCGCCCGCACGAGCGTGGCGAAGAACTCGCGGTACTTGTCGGGCACCATCACCATGTCGAGGCCGGCGTTGATCGACTGCTCGACGTCGGCGGGGTAGTCGCCCGGCAGGTCGTCGATCGACGCCCAGTCGGAGACCACGAAGCCCTCGAACCCGAGCTCGCCCTTGAGCACGTCGGTGAGCAGGTAGCGGTGGCCGGACATCCGCACGCCGTTCCAACTGCTGTAGGAGGTCATGATCGAGCCGACGCCGGCGCCGATCGCGGCGACGTAGGGCGGCAGGTGGAGCGCGCGCAGGGTCGCCTCGTCGACCCGGGTGTCGCCGCGGTCGAGCGGCCAGCGGCCGGCGCCCGCCGGCGCGCCGGTCTCGGCGAACACCGAGTCGGGCATCCCCTCGCGCGGCGCGCCGGTGCCGAACGCGGTGCCGCCGTCGCCGGCGTAGTGCTTGGCGCAGGCGAGCACGCCGGCGGGATCGCCCAGTCCGCTCCCCTGGAGGCCGCGCACCGCGGCCGCGCCGAGCGTGGCGACCAGCGCCGGATCCTCGCCGAAACCCTCGTAGGTCCGCCCCCAGCGGATGTCGCGCGGCACCGCCACGCAGGGCCCGAAGCTCCACCGGATGCCGGTCGCCCGCACCTCGGCCGCGGTCGCCCGGTAGACCCGCTCGACGAGGTCGGGGTCGCCGGCGGCGCCGAGGCCGACGTGGTGCGGGAAGACCACCGCGCCGACCACGTTCGAGTGGCCGTGCACGGCGTCGACGCCGTAGACCAGCGGGATGCCGAGCCGGGTCGCGAGCGCCCGCCGCTGGAGGCGCTCGACCATCCCGCGCCAGTCTTCGAACGTGTTGTCCGGCGACGGGTCCGAGCTGCCGCCGCTGAGCACCGAGCCGAGGAAGTAGTCCGTGACGTCGGCCTCGTCGACCAGGTGGCCCAGATCGGCCTGGGTCATCTGCCCGACCTTCTCCGCGAGCGTCATCCGCGCGAGGAGCGCGTCGACCCGGGGGTCGAAGCGGGCGAGCGACGGCGCCGCCGGGGCGGCGGCCGGAGGCGCCGGCTCGTCGCTCCCGGGCTGGCAGCCGAAGAGAAGCAGGATCGCGGCGGCGAGCGGTGGTGGTCTCATCGTGGCCTCCTGTTCGCCGGCGCCGTCCGGGGGCGGCGGCGCCGCGGCGCGGCGCGTCGCCGGGCCGACTCGACCGGCCGCCTCGCGGCGGGCCGGC
>CAZNIX010000554.1:0-3146 GCA_964573125.1 uncultured Thermoanaerobaculia bacterium | reverse complement strand
AGATCGAGCGGTGGACCTCGTCGATCACCACCACGTCGAAGAACTCGGGCGGGTAGGCGGCGTTGTAGACCACCGGCAGCGGCTCCTTGAACGCCGCGCCGCTGGTCTCGAACTGCGAAACCTCCTCGAGCGCGGGGTCGAGGTCGGGCTCGCCCTTGAGCATCGAGTAGACCCGCTGGATCGTCGCGATGACGACGCGGCTCGCGTCCATGATCGTGTTCGAGGACAGCCGCTGGACGTTGTACAGCTCGGTGAATAGGCGATGGCCGTCGGGCGCGCGGTAGCCCTGGAACTCCCTCTCGGCCTGCTCGCCGAGGTTGGTGCGGTCGACCAGGAAGAGCACGCGCCGCGCGCCCGCGAACTTGATCAGCCGGTAGATCGCGGTGATCGCCGCGATCGTCTTGCCCGAGCCGGTCGCCATCTGGACGAGGGCGCGCGGGCGGTTGCGCCGGAAGGAGCGCTCCAGGTTCCGGACAGCTTCCACCTGGTTGCGGCGGAGGAAGTCCTGCTCGAGCGGCGGCAGGGCCTGGAGGCGGGCGCGGAAGGACGACGGGCGCGGATCCCCGGTGGCGGTATAGAACTCGGCGCCCCCGGGCTGGAGGCGCGCGACCCAGGCGTCGAGGGTCTCGGCGTCGATCCACTCGGCGAGGGTCTCGGGGCGGTGGATGTGCGGCAGGTTGGCGGAAACGGTGCGGGTCTTCGGCTCGGGGTCGAGGCCGTTGATGAAGCGCGTCTCGACGCCGGTCGAGAGGTAGAGGAACGGCAGCGGAGTGACCGGCGGGTTGAGCCCGGCGGGCAGGCCGGTGGCGTACTTGTCGACCTGCAGCTCGACGTTGCCCAGGGCGTACCCGGCGGGCTTGGCCTCGAGGACCCCGACCGCCTTGCCACGCACGAACAGCAGGTAGTCGGCGAAGCCGTGACCGGAGGCCATCCTGACCTCACGCACCGCCACCCCGGTGCCGGCGGCGAGGTTCATGTCCGCCCGGTCCTGGACGATCCAGCCCGCCTCTGAGAGGGCCTCGTCGATCCGCCGGCGGGCGGCCTGCTCGGGCGCGGGGCTCATGGCGGGGCGGACACGCCAATCCGACTCATGGTGCTGGCAAGCGTACCTCGGAAGGCGCTCGACCGATGACTCGCAGTGAGTCGGCCGTTCTCACTCCCTCGCCGTGAACCAGGGGCGCAGTGCCAGTGAGGGCGGCGAGGGCGGGCCTCGTCCACCGCCCGCTCGTCCACGATCGCGTAGACTGGGACTTCGAAGGAGACAGCCTCATGACGACGATCACCCATGACCTGCCCACCAGCGCATTCTCGGCCCTTCGTCTTTCGCCCAGCGAGTTCGCCCGTGAGATGCGGATCGCTGCGTGTGTCCAATGGTACGCCCAGGGCCTGGTTTCTCAGGAGAAGGGCGCGGAGATCGCCGGACTGAGCCGCGCTGAGTTCCTCGAGGAGCTGTTCCGCCGCAAGGTGCCGGCCTCGCAAGCGACCCTCGAGGAGTTGCTGGCAGAGATCGATCATGAGTAGACGGTGGGTCATCGATGCCTCACCACTCATCCTCCTGGGAAAGGTCGCGCAGGTTGGCCTCCTGCACGAGCTCTGTGACGAGCTGATCGTGCCCGAGATCGTGGTGCGAGAGGTCGGTGCCAAGACAGAAGGTGCGGCCTTGGTCGAACGACTCTCGTCGTCGCCCAGGATCCGTATCGAGGCGGAGGTGCTCATCGCCCCAGATCTTCGGTCTTGGGATCTCGGCCCGGGGGAGTCCCAGGTCCTCGCCCTCGCCGCTCTCGCGCCGGGAGCTCGGGCAGTGCTCGACGATCTCGAGGGTCGCCGGTGCGCACAGGCGATGGGTATCCCGATCATCGGCACCCTCGGCGTCGTGCTGCGCGCAAAGCGCAAGGGCATCCTCCCCGCGGCACGACCCATCATCAAGCAACTTCGTGGGCTTGGGCTGTACGTGTCGGACTCTCTGATCGAGAGCGCTCTGGCCCACGTCGGCGAGTAAGCCACGTCGAGGCCGGCGATCGGGCACCCAGGCGGTGCCGTCCGCCGTCGCCACCGCCACCCCTCACTCCCCCGCCGAGAACCAGAGCGCCGAAGCCGGCGGGGCACGCAGGGTCTCCGACAGGACGTGCGGCTCGAGCTGCGGGTTGGCGCTGAAGGGCTCCAGCTCCAACCGCTTCGTGGCCTTCGGGCGGAGACCGGCGGCCGGGGTGCGCCCGCCGTCGAGGAGCACCCAGTGGGCGACGCGCAGGCCGTCGCCGGGGGCGGCGCCTTCGCCTGCGAGCACTTCCTCGACGCGCCAGGCGTAGGTTGCGAGCGCGACGCGGTAGGGGGAGATCTCGCGCAGCGTGGGGACGGCCGAGGTCTCTTCGAGGGTGGCGCGGACGACCAGGCGCGGGACGGCGGCGCCCCGCGCGCGCTCGCGATACAGCTCGCGGTAGCGACGGTAGTTCTCCTCGACCTCGCTCGCCTCGAGGACCCGGCTGTAGAGGGCGACCCCCTCGAGGACGCCGGCCCAGTCGCCGGCGCCGCCGGGCTCGGCGCCGAACGCGAGCGGGAAGCGGCGCCAGCGGTCGAGGCCGCCCTGGATGTCGCCGCTCGCGAGCGCCCGCCGGCCGTTGCGGTAGGCGACCAGGCGGCCCGGCGAGTAGGTGACGACGACATGGACGGCGCGCCCGGGCTCGAGCGGGAAGAGGCGCACCTGCGGCCGGTCGGCGTTCTCGCCGGTCGGGCCGGTGCGGATGCGGACGACCAGGTCACGCCCCTCCTGGCCGAGCGTCAGGTTGCGCGCGCCGGGGCCGCGGGAGAACGTGACGATGCGGGCGAGCTCGGCGGTCTCGGCGGCGGCGGGGACGATCGTCGCTTCGAGCGAGACCTCGTTGCCGCGCGCGACCGCGGCGCGCAGGCGCTCGCCGGCGGCCTCGGCGGCGGTGAACCAGCCGCCGCCGAGCACCATGCGGTGGAAGCGGTCGAGGCGGGCGCGGCCGTGGGGCGTGAGCGGGTCGGCGACCTCGGCGCGCAGCTCGGGGTCGAAGACCTCGTTCGGCCGGTCGGCGGTCTGCCAGAGGAACGCGAGCGCCCGGCGGTCGCTCGGCCACGACGCCGGCCCGGTCGCGGGCGTGGTCGTGGTCGCGGCCGGCGGCGCCGGC
>CAZNIX010000553.1:0-3148 GCA_964573125.1 uncultured Thermoanaerobaculia bacterium | reverse complement strand
GGCCGGGCCGCCCCCGGCCGCGCCCGCCGGAGCGCCCTCGGCCCCGGCCGCCTTGCCCGCCTTCGCCCGCGCCCGCCACGCCGGCTGCAGGTACTCGAACAGCCCCTCGCGGCCGCCCTCGCGGCCGAAGCCGCTCTCGCGGTAGCCGCCGAAGCCGGAGGCGGCGTCGAACTGGTTGGTGCAGTTGATCCACACCGTGCCGGCGACCACGCCGGCGGCGACGTCGAGCGCGAGGTTGATGTTCTCGGTCCAGACGCTCGCGGCCAGGCCGTAGCGGGTGTTGTTGGCGAGCGCCATCGCCTCCTCGGGCGTGCGGAAGGTCATCGCCACCAGGACCGGGCCGAAGATCTCCTCCTGGGCGATGGTCGCCGCCGGCGCCACCCCGGTGAAGAGCGTCGGCGGGTAGAACCACCCCTCGCGCGGGCAGCTCCACGACGGCTGCCAGAGCGTCGCCCCCTCCTCGACCCCGCGGCGCACCAGCCCCTCGATGCGCTCGAGCTGGACCGGCGCGACGATGGCGCCGATGTCGATCGACTTGTCGGTCGGGTCGCCGACGCGCAGGGTCTCCATGCGCGCCCGCAGCTTGTCGTACATCGCCTCGGCGACCGCCTCGTGGACGAGCAGGCGCGAGCCGGCGCAGCAGACCTCGCCCTGGTTGAACCAGATCGCGTCGACCACCCCCTCGACCGCGCCGTCGAGGTCGGCGTCGTCGAAGACCACGAACGGCGACTTGCCGCCCAGCTCGAGCGAGAGCTTCTTGCCGCTGCCGGCGGTGGCGGCGCGGATCAGCCGGCCGACCTCGGTCGAGCCGGTGAACGCGACCTTGTCGACGTCCGCGTGGCGGACGAGGAGCTCGCCGGTGCGGCCGTCGCCGGTCACCAGGTTGACGACGCCCGGCGGGAGCCCGACGTCGACGCAGATCTCGGCGAACGCCAGCGCGGAGAGCGGCGTGTACTCGGCCGGCTTGAGCACCACCGTGTTGCCGCAGGCGAGCGCGGGCGCGATCTTCCACGCCAGCATCAGGAGCGGGAAGTTCCACGGGATGACCTGGCCGCAGACCCCGACCGGCGCCCAGCCGGGCAGCTCGCGGGAGACGAGCTGCGCCCAGCCGGCGTGGTGGTAGAAGTGGCGCGCGACCAGCGGCACGTCGAGGTCGCGGGTCTCGCGGATCGGCTTGCCGTTGTCGAGCGTCTCAAGCACCGCGAGCAGGCGCGAGCGCTTCTGCACCGCGCGCGCGAGCGCGTAGAGGTGGCGCGCCCGGCCGTGGCCGCCGAGCGCCTGCCAGCCGGAGAGCGCGGCGCGCGCGGCCGCGACCGCGGCGTCGACCTCCGCGGCGCCGCACTGGCGGACGCGCGCGAGCGGCTCGGTGGTCGCGGGGTTGAGGGTCTCGAACATCTCACCGGCATCGCCCTCGGCGCCCCCCTCGCCACCGAGCCGGCCGCTCGCGAGCTTGCCCGCGATGAACGGCCCGAACGCGCGGCCGTGGGCGTCCAGCCAGGCCTCGACCGGGCCGGTCGCCTCGGGCGCCGGGCCGTACTCCAGGGTCTCGAAGATCTCGGCGATGGTCATCGGCGGGTACCTCAGGCCATCGGGTGGCGGAACGCGGCCGAGTAGCGGCCGGTGGCGTGGTGCTCGAGCTGGCGCTCGAGGTCGGCGAGGAGACTCGAGGCGCCGAAGCGGAAGCGCTCGCGGGTGAGCCAGGCGTCGCCCAGCTCGTCCTTGATCAGGGCCAGCCACTCGAGCGCCTGCTTGGCGGTCGAGATCCCGCCCGCGGGCTTGAACCCGACCGCGTGGCCGGTGCGCTCGAAGTAGTCGCGGATCGCGCGCACCATCACCAGCGACACCGGCAGCGTGGCGTTGACCGCCTCCTTGCCGGTCGAGGTCTTGATGAAGTCGGCGCCGGCCATCATCGCGACCAGGCTCGCGCGGCCGACGTTGCGCAGGGTGCCCAGCTCGCCGGTGGCGAGGATGACCTTCAAGTGCGCCGGGCCGCAGGCGTCGCGGAACGCGCGCACCTCGTCGTACAGCTCGCGCCAGCGGCCGGTGAGCGCCAGCGGACGGGTGATGACGACGTCGATCTCGCCGGCGCCGGCGGCGACCGAGGCGTGGATCTCGTCGAGCCGCTCGGCGAACGGGTTGAGCCCGGCGGGGAAGCCGGCCGAGACCGCCGCGACCGGGAGGCCCGAGCCCGCGAGCGCCTCGACCGCGACCGGCACGAGCCGGTGGTAGACGCAGACCGCGGCGACCGTGAGGTCGAGCTCGGCGGCCCCGAGCGCCTCGAGCAGGTCCCTGCGCACCGGCCGGCGCGCCTTGGCGCACAGCCGGCGCACCCGGCCCGGGGTGTCGTCGCCGGCGAGCGTGGTGAGGTCGATCAGGCTGACCGCCTTGAGCTGCCAGGCGGCCTGGTGGTCCTTCTTGACTGAACGGCGGCGGGGGAGGGTCGCGGCCCGGCGCTCGGCCGCGCTGGCGTTGACCGCGACCGAGCCGACCCAGTCGAGGTCGAGCGGCAGGCCGGGATTGCGGACCGCCGAGCCTCGCTCGGCCGTCCGTGGCGTCCCCGCTCCGGCCGTTCCGGCCGGACCGAGGATCGGGCGGACCGCCGCAGCCGGTGCGCTCTCGGCGGTCCGCTCGGCGAGCCGCGGGTGCTCTCGGATCTCCTTGATGGCCACGCGTTTAGCCCTCGGCGAGGACTCCGAGGATAGCAGGGACGGCGCGCCCCGGTCCAGCCGCGCGCCGGTCGGCGGTATAATGCCTGACATGCTGAACAACGAGAGCTCTCCACGCTCGGGCGGCCGGCGGGCGTTGCTCGCGCTGCCGGTCCTGCTCACCCTCGCGGCGGGCGCGCCGCACGGCGCCGGGGCCGGCGTCGAGCCGGTCACGCGCTGGGACCCCAAGCTCGACCGCCTCGAGGCCGATCTCGAGCAAGGCCGCGGTTCGGTGCGCGGCGCGCGCCGGATCTACGAGGCGATGATCACCGAAACCGCCGGCTTCGAGTTCTCGCCGCGGGCGCTGGCGCGGGCGGCGTCGCTGCTCGCCCTCGCCGAGGCGCAGGACGGGCGCGCCGCGGAGGCGATCTGGCACTGGCACGCCGCGCACGCGCTCGACCGCCGGGCCGTGCCGCGCGACCTCGGCCGCTTCGGCGCCGCCG
>CAZNIX010000552.1:1124-3164 GCA_964573125.1 uncultured Thermoanaerobaculia bacterium | reverse complement strand
GCGCGGACGAAGCTGGCCGCGAGCTGCGAGCGCGGCGCGACCAGCCCGGCCGCCGCCACCGCCAGCGCGCAGCCGCCGAGCATCAGCCGCAGCGCTCGCCACGCCGGCCGCAGGTCGTAGCTGAACTCCTCGACCGCGACCGCCAGCCCCGCCGCTCGCAGCCGCGCCGCCACCCCCTCGAGCGCCCGCCGTCCCCCCGCCGTCCCCGGGTAGCGCGGAAACGCCAGCGCGCGGGCGTCGGCGAGGATGCGGTCGGGGTCGAGGTGGGGGAGTGGGGCGTCCGACATGACGGGGCGGCGGGAGCCGGTAGGACGGAGTGAGTATGCCAGACGGCGGTCCTCCCCACCGCTCCGCTCCACCTGCCGGGTTCGATCATCGCGGCACCGCCCGTTCTGCCCGGCCTCGCCTGCCGGAGTATGCGGGCTTGGACGCGAGCGGCGGCCCGAGCCCGCCATCAACCGGGGGCGAGGACGTCAGCCCGGTCTCCCGCCCGCCGCCGCCAAGGCGCGACCGTAGGCGAGGAAGGCACCGAGGTCATCGCCGATTGAGAGCGCCGACGCGAGGTGGCACCAGTGGGCTGCGAACAGCGGTGACGAGGCTCTGCCGGCGCGGTCCGGCTTCGACCGCCGCGCCGGCCCGGCGAGCGTATCGACTCCCCGGCGTAACGCCCCGGCCGGCGGCGGCGCCGAACGCGGAGACGGCCCCGGGAGCATCGTGCCGCCCGGCTGTCGATCCAGACCGCAACCGCATCGAAGGAGGCTACCCGTGAACGAAGGCTTCGACATCGTCGCGCGTCCGAGTGCGAGAGGGCAGGTGGTCCGCGTCCGGCTCGGCGCCGACGTCGCGTACAGCCTCGACAAGTTCCAGCTCGCCACCAAGCGGCTCGCCGAGCTGCTCGGCTGCAAGCCGTGCCTGTCGGGCGCGCGCTGCTACTTCCAGAGCATCGAGGACTACGTGACCAACCCGCAGGGCGATCTGGTCCCAGACGGCCCCGGGTTCGGCGGCTGAGGCGCCGGCCGTGGAGCTGCCGGAGCTCGGGGTCGGGCTGACCTACAACTCGGGCCTCGAGCCGGTGTTCGAGGCCCACGCCGGCCGCATCGGCCTGATCGAGGTCGAGCCGCAGACGCTCTGGTTCCGCGAGCCCGGCGGCGGCTACCGCGTCGATCGCGACGCCCTGCGCCGGATCGCCGGCCTCCCCGGCGCCCGGCTGCTCCACGGCATCGGCTTCCCGGTCGGGGGGCTGCGGCCCCCCGACCCTTCCCAGCTCCCGCCGCTGCTCGAGATGGCCGGGGCGCTCGCGCCGCCCTGGATGAGCGAGCACCTGTCGTTCAACCGCGCCGGCGGCCCCGGCGGGGAGTTCCTCACCGGCTTCCTGCTGCCGCCGCGGCAGACCGCGGAGGGGGTGCGCGCGGCGGCGGCCTCGATCCGGGCGATGGCCGGCGAGCTGCCGGTGCCGCTCGCGGTCGAGACCGGCGTCAACTACCTCCGCCCGCGCCGCGACGAGATGAGCGACGGCCGGTTCACCGCCGCGGTGCTCGAGGCCGCCGGCTGCGGCCTGCTCCTCGATCTGCACAACCTGTGGACCAACCAGCGCAACGGCCGCCAGCGGATCGACGAGTTCCTCGCCGAGATCCCGCTCGAGCGGGTGTGGGAGATCCACCTCGCAGGCGGCACCGAGCGCCACGGCTACTGGCTCGACTCCCACGCCGGCGGCCTCCCCGACCCGCTGGAGGAGGTCGCCGAGGCGGTGATCCCGCGCCTGCCCAACCTCAAGGCGATCGTGTTCGAGGTCTTTCCCGACTACCTGCCCGCGGTCGGGCTGGACGAGGTCGGACGCCAGCTCGCGCGGCTCGAGCGGCTGTGGGACCGGCGCGGGCGGGCGATCGGGCACGCGCCGGCGAACGGACACGGCGAGGCGGGCGGGAAGCGGGTCGCGTCGCCGGCGCCGCCGCCGGCGCCACCCGCGCCGCTCGGCCCCGGTCCGCGCCCAGGGGAGGAGACGCCGCCCGCCGCGGCGCCGTCGCCCGAGCCGCCTCGGAC
>CAZNIX010000552.1:0-1114 GCA_964573125.1 uncultured Thermoanaerobaculia bacterium | reverse complement strand
TTGGACGTCGCGCCCGTGCTGCGCGCCGCCCGCTTCGTCCGCGGCTGATCAGCGGCGCCGTCGCACGAGCCGCCTCGGACTCGGTCCTCCGGCCCCGGCCCGCGGGAGTGGGAGGACACGCTCGGCGCGCTGGTCGTCGGCCGGCGCGTCGACTCGCCGCTCGGCTCGGAGCTGGCGGGCGACCCCGGCCTCGACGTCGTCAGGGAGCTGGTCGGCGACTTCCGCGCCGGCATGGTCGCCGAGGCGCTCAAGCTGACCGTCCGGCTGCTGCTCGCGACGCGCGGCGCGCCGGCCGTGCGCGCGCTCCTCGCCGGGTTCTTCGCCGCGACGCCGCCGTCGCTCTTCGCCGCCGAGGAAGGCGAGCGCTTCGCCGCCTGGCTCGCCGGCCGCGGCGCCCTCGACGCCCCCGGCGTCCCCGGCGTCCCCGGCGTCCCCGGCGACCTCGACGTCCCCGGCGACCCCGGCGTCCCCTACCTCACCCCCGTCCTCGCCTACGAGCGGGCGCTGCTCGCCACCCTCCACGACGGCCGCCCGCGGGTCGTCCCATTCCCCTTCGATCCCCTGCCCGTGCTGCGCGCCCTCGCCGAAGGGCGGCTGCCCGACCCCGCCCTGGTCGGCGCCGGCCGCTTCGAGATCGAGGTCACGCCGCCGGCGCCGGAAGCGGCGGCCGGCGGCGACGACGCCGGCCTGCGCGCGCTCGCGGCGCCGCAGGTCCTCCACCGCTGAGCGCCGCTCGGCTACCAGCCGCCGGGTAGTGGCTCAGTTTGAGATCCGGAAAACTGGATCGCCGTAGGGCTTGCGTCCGGCTCTAGACTGGCGGCAGTCGGTAAACCCAGCGGGCCGGGCGCGGGCGCTTGACGGGTCGTCTCGATCCGTCCTAGGCTGGCTCGGCCGCCGGCGCGCGACCGTCGTCGCCGTCTCCTACGTGCTCCATCCCGTCCCGCGCGCACCTGACCCTCGATCGATCGCGCCTGCGCCCCGCGTGCCATGAGTCTGGAGCTGGTGCTCGCCGCGATCGCCGTCATGGCGGCGAGCGGTCTCCCCGCGCTCGCCGGCGGCCGGGCGGCCGGGCGCGCCGCCGCGGCGCTCCAGGTGGCCGCCGCCGGGCTCGGCG
>CAZNIX010000551.1:0-3164 GCA_964573125.1 uncultured Thermoanaerobaculia bacterium | reverse complement strand
GCTCGCCGCCCGCCTCGGCCGCCGCCGGTTCCGCGGGGACTCCCGCCGTCGCCGGGCGCGGCGGCGGCGTCGGCGGCAGGTCGCCGGCCTGGGCGAGGAGCCGCTCCTCGGGGGTCGTCGACCACCGCCAGTGGAAGTCCGAATCGCCGCCGCCGGTGAAGCCGCCGGTCCGCACCAGCGCCCACGCCCCGCACGCGAGCACGATGGTCGCGAACATCGTCAGGCGCCGGGTCCGGTCCGGCAGCCGCCGGGTGGCGACCGCCCAGGCGACGAACGCGAGGGCGAGGACCGGGATGGCGAAGAAGTAGAACATGTAGCCCATCCCGGCGTTCGCGATCGACACGTGGAGGATCGGCGGCGTCGCGGCCACCGCGAGGATCATCAGCGCGAGCGCGCCCAGGCGCTCGAACCAGCGCGCCCGGCTGAGGAGCAGCCACCAGAGGACGATCAGCAGCGCGCCGCCTACGCCGCCGAACATGGCGTAGAACACGGCCTCGGGCGCGAACATCGGGACGACGTACCGGGCCACCACCAGCAGCACCGCGAGGACCACCCCGGGCCACAGCCGGAGCGGCTTGCGTCGAGTCGGTCGGTCGGTCTGCGCGGTGGTCATTCCAGGTTCTCCCATCGGTCGGTCGGTTGGTGGCGGCTGTCTCCAGGCGAGACGCGCATCTCTACGCCCTGGAGACCGCGGAAGTTCCGATTCCTCACCCCCAACCGCGCTCCCGGGCCTCGGTTCGGATCATCGCACGGCGGCCGGACCCTCCGCGTGGCGGTCCTGTCCGCCGCGGGCCGCTTGCGGCAGCAAGGGGGGTAACGGAGTACATCCGCACGTCGGTCCGAGACGGCCGTCTCGCCGGCCGCGGCGGCCTCCGTCGGCCGGCCGGGGAAACCGTGTTCGGCGTCCGTCCACCGGGTTGGATGGACTCAACCCTTACGCAGAGGAGGCGTGCGATGAGAATCCGATCTGGAGTCTGTGTGATCCTTACGGCTCTGTGCTGGGCGCCGGCCGTGCCGACGGCCGAGGGCGCGCCGGGGCGCTCGGCGACGTGCGGGGACCTCGCGGCGGGAGGCGGCGAGCCCGCCTGGTGCGCCGCGCTCCAGCCGGCCCCGGCCGCCGGGCCGGCGGCCGGCGGGCCGCTCCTGGCGCCGACCGACACCGCCTGGTCGTGGGACTTCTTCTCCGGCGACCTCGGCTCGTTCCCGCTCAACAACTTCCCCGCGTTCAGCGACGTCGGCTCCAACTTCGGCGACCTCTTCGCGCTCGATTTCGATCCCACGGCGACGACGCTCTACGCCCTCGACAGCTCGACGATGCAGTTCGGCACCCTCAGCCTCGCCAACGCCGCGCTCACCGCCATCGGCCCGAGCGCGCCGACGCAGCCCGGCCAGAACCTGTGGAGCGGCATGACGGTCCATCCGGTGACCGGCACCATCTACGCCAGCGCCATCGCCGGCGCCGTCAACGTGCCCTACAGCCTCTACACCATCAACCCGACGACCGGCGCCCCGACGCTTCTCGGCAGCGACGCGGCGACGATGGCGATGATCGACATCGCGATCAACTGCGCCGGCGAGATGTACGGCCACGACATCATCGCCGACTCGATCTACCAGATCGACCCGACCGACGGCTCGGTGACGCTCGTCGGCCCCACCGGCGTCAACTCCAACTTCGCCCAGGGGATGGATTTCGACAACGAGGCGGGCGTGCTCTACGCCTGGACCTACCAGGGCGGCGGCGCCAACCAGTACGGCACCATCGACCTCGCGACCGGCGACCTGACGCCGCTCTTCAGCAGCAACCCGATCGGCGAGTGGGAGGGGGCGGTCCAGAACGAGTGCATCCCGCCGATCTTCGCCGACGGTTTCGAGAGCGGCGACACCTCGTCCTGGAGCTCGACGGTCCCCTGACGGCGCGCGGGCGGGCGCCCCTCACTCGGCCAGCCGGGAGGGGCGCCGCTCGAGCTGCTCGGGGTCGCGGGCGACGGCGGTGCCGTCGGGCCGGCGCCAGTAGTCGCGCTGCCGGCGGAACGGCTGGACGACGGCGTTCCACAGGCGGTTGTCCTCGGGCTCGGAGTAGGCGGGCACGCCGATCGTGAGCGCCGCCTGCGGCACGTTGAGCCCGAGGGTGCGGTGGAGCCGGTCCCACCACGGGAAGACGACGCCGTAGTTCGAGTTGGCCTCGCGCTCGACCTGGGAGTGGTGGATGCCGTGCATCCGCGGCGTGACCAGGAGCGTGTTGAGCGGGCGCTCGAGGCGGATCGGCAGGCGGACGTTGCTGTGGTGGAAGAGCGTGTTGGCCTGGAACACCACCTCGTAGACGGCATAGGTCACGGGCGACACCCCGATCGCCAGGAGCTGGACGACGCGGAAGCCGGCGGACAGAGCCAGCTCGCCGAAGTGGAAGCGCAGCGCGGTCGTGACGTCGAGGTCCGGGTCCATGTGGTGGACGTTGTGGAAGCGCCAGAGCACGGGCACGCGGTGGTTGAGCAGGTGCCAGTAGTAGAACGACAGGTCCATCAGCAGGAAGCCGAGGACGCCGCCGACGACCGGGGGCGGCGCGATGAGGGGGATCAGCCCGAACGGCGCCGCCGCCAGCCGCCCGAACGAGGCCTCGACCGCCGGCGCGACGAACAGCGTGGCGGCGACCAGCGCGAGCCCCGAAAAGACCAGGTTGACCGCGAGCCGGCCGAACAGCGAGCGCACGCTCCGGCGCAGCGGCACGAGCCGCTCGAGCCCGAACAGCCCGAGGCCGAACGCGGCGAGGATCGCAATCCCGTAGGCGGTCGAATCCAAGGCCCGTCACCCTCCCATCCTCGGCGGGCGGATCCTCCCACCGGGTGACGGGCTTTTCAACCTCCCGCGAGCTTCGGGCTCCGGCTGTCATCTCCCGTTCACCGTCGATGCGATAGAAAGGCGCGATGAGCCGACCCCGGATCCGCCTCCGCCGCCCGGGACAGCGCTGGCTGATCGCCGGGCTCGCCGTCCTCGCCGCCCTCGTCCTGGTGCGCCACCTCGCGCTGCGCTCGGGGCCCGAGCCGCGCTCGTCGGAGCGCCGGGCGGAGGCGACGGCGGCGGCCCTCCTCGACCTCCCGCCGGGCGAGCGCACCCGGCTCGCGGCGTTCGCCCGCGCGCGCCTCGAAGGCGGCGCGGCGGCGGCC
>CAZNIX010000550.1:0-3166 GCA_964573125.1 uncultured Thermoanaerobaculia bacterium | reverse complement strand
GGCAGCTCGTGGGGTATCCGGTGATCAACCTGAGCCCGGACCGGCGGGACGTGCGGCGGTACGTGCGGGATCTGCAGGAGACGATCGTCGAGACGCTGGCGGAGTACGGGCTCGCGGGCGAGGCGCGGGAGGGGCAGGACTTCGTCGGCGTGTGGGTCGGGCGGGCGAAGATCGCCTCGATCGGCGTGCACCTGTCGCGGTGGGTGACGACGCACGGCTTCGCGCTGAACGTCACGACCGACCTCGACTATTTTCGGCTCATCGTTCCGTGCGGGCTCGGCGGGGTGGAGATCACCTCGATCGAGCGGCTGACCGGCCGGCGGCCGCCGCTCGCCGAGGTCGCGGCGCGCCACGCGCGGATCTTCGCCGCGCGCTTCGGGCGCGAGCTGGTCGAGGCGGCGCCGCCGGGCTGGTCCGGGGGCGCGTTGGCGGCGGCGCCGCCGACCGGGGGCGAGCCCGTGGCCGAGGGTCCCGCCGCGCCCGCCGGGTGAGCGCCGCGCCGGTCTTTCAGGGGGTGCGGAGTTTATACTCGTCCTGAACCAGGCGTTGCGACGAGGCGGCGGGCGGGCCTCGGGGCGCCGGAGGACGAGCGATGCGCACAGACGTGGCGATTCGGCGCGCGATGAGGGGGCCGGCGGCCTGGGTGCTGGCGGCCGGGCTGCTCGCGGCGGCCTGCACGGCGGTCGATCGGAGGCCGGCCGGTCCGCTCGTGCCCTCCGCGGTGGCGCGGTCGGCCTCGGCGGCGGGGCTCGACGCCGCCCGGGCGGTGGTGTTGACCGACAACGACGCGGCGTTCGAGAGCAAGCTCGCGCTGGTGCGCGAGGCGCGCGAGAGCCTCGATCTCGCCTACTTCATCTTCGCCGACGACTACAGCTCCTCGCTCCTCGCCCAGGAGCTGATCGAGGCCGCGCGCCGCGGGGTGCGGGTGCGGCTGCTGCTCGACTACCACACCAACTACCGGCAGCTCGACCTGTGGAGCGCGATGGAGCGCCTCGGCGGCGAAGGCGCGGGCCGCCTCGAGGTGCGCTTCTACAACCGGCCGACGCGCAACATCGTCCGCGACGCCGCGTTCCTGACCCTGGGCTGCGCCGAGGCGGGCGCCGAGGGGACCGCCGGCTGCGGCGCGGCCAAGTTCGCCGAGATCGACCGGCTGTTCGCCGGCGAACGGATCGACGGCGCGCCGGTCGGCGAGCGCAACGTCTCGAATGTCGACACCGGCGGCTCGGGACTCTTCCTCGCGGGCCTCTACGGCCGCAACCCGCGGCTGATCCAGTTCGCGGTGACCGAGGGGCAGGACCTCGACCCCGGCAAGCTCCGCGGCGCCGGCGAGCTCGACGCCGCCGGCCGCGCGCAGCTCCGGCGCCTGGGCCGGATCTACTTCCAGGCGCGTTTCGGCAGCGGCCTCGACCGCCTGACCGCCCGCCTGCGCTTCGCCGCCGCCGGGCTGCTGTTCGGCGACCGGGTCGATCCGCTGCACGACGCGATCACCGCCCATCTGCCGCTCGAGCGGCGCAGCGGGCGCGAGGGGGCGCGCCGGGACTGGGACTACCTGACCGACTACCTCCACCACAAGCTGCTGCTCGCCGACGGCGAGCGCTTCCAGCTCGGCGGGCGCAACGTCGAGGACTCCTACCACATGGCGCCCAACCCGCTGCTCGACAAGTACGTGTTCATGGACACCGACGTGCGGGTCGAGCTGCGCGCCGGGGGCGCGGCGATGGTCGCGGCCTTCGACCGCCTGTGGCGCTACGACGCCATGGTCGCGCGCCTCGACGAGGTGCGCGCGCACGCGCCCAACGACGAGCTGGTCGCCCACGGCGCGGCGTCCGAGGCGTGCGCGGACGCCGGCGCGAGCGGCGAGGCGGCCTACCAGGAGTGCTTCGCGGCGGCGCTCGTCGAGGCGCGCGCGGTCCCGCTCGCCGAGCGCGAGGCGCAGGCCTTGGCCCGGCTGGCCGATCGCGCCACCCGCTTCCGCGCCGCCTATCGGGCGCGCCCGCAACCCGAGCGCGGTCCCGCGTTCGAGATCGACCCCGGGGCCGAGCTCCACTACCTCGAAAACCTGCCGTTCGCCGTCCCCGGCGGCCCGCGGCAGTACGGCGCGCGCAACGGGGCCGAGGCGGAGTCGGGCAAGCACATCCACGCGCTCTGGCTGGCCGCGCTGCGCGACGCCTGCCGCGCGGCGACCGCCGTCCGCCCGCAGCAGGTGATCGTGCACAACGCCTACTTTTTCCCGCCCTCGAACCTGCTCGTCGAGTTCGCGCGCATGGTCGACGGGCGCGAGCCGTGCCCGCACGTGCGGGTGACCGTGCTCACGAACTCGATGGCGACCACCGACCTCGCGGTGGTCAACCTCGCCGCCCGCCACGCGGTCAAGGCCTTCGCCGAGCACGTCGAGGCCCGCCGCGACCCGCGGCTCGGCGCGACCTTCCGCTACTTCGAGTACCGCCCGCCGGCCGGCGAGCACGCCGTCCAGCTCTCGCTGCACAGCAAGGTGAGCGCGCTCGGCGCCGACACGATCCTGGTCGGCTCGGCCAACGCCGACGTGCGCAGCTACATGATGGACTCCAACAACGGGCTGCTGATCCGCGGCGCCCCGGAGCTGGCCGCCCGCTACGCCGCCTGGGTCGAGGGTCTGCTCGCCGGCGGCGAGCGTGCGACCGACCTGACCGCGACCTTCCGCACCACGCCGCGCGAGCGGATGCGGGCCGAGGACGTCGAGACCATCCGCGCTCTGCTCGCCCAGTACGGCGCCGAGAGCGTGATCGACGAGGAGCAGGCGCGCCAGGTCGAAGCCGCGGCCGTCGGCGTGCTCGACGAGATCTACCGCCTCGCCGGCGAGAGCCTCCTGCCGGGGCGCCGCGGGCGCCGCGCCGCGGAGTCGTTCGACGAGCTGTTCAAGGCGATCTGACCCCTCGACCGCACCGGCGGACGCCGGCGGAGGCGGACGCTCGCGGGTCCCGCCGCGGGCGACCGGCAGCCCGGGCCCGCGGGAGCGGGTGGCGGACTCGGGCGCCGGGGCACTAGAATCGGAGCGCACCCGTGGCCGCCTCCCGCTTCGACGTCAGCCTCAACGCCGTGATCGCCGCGGTCACCGACGAGGTGCCGCGGGTGCTCGCGGTGCGCCCGCCGCGCGGTGGCCGGGGCGGCGTGGGCGGCGCCGGCGCCG
>CAZNIX010000549.1:0-3173 GCA_964573125.1 uncultured Thermoanaerobaculia bacterium | reverse complement strand
CGGCGCGGACCTCGGCCGCGCCGAGCCGGTCGACGGCGACGCCCCAGCCGCGGTTGTCCGGATGCTCGGCCGCGAGCCGCCGCGCCAGCGTCGCCATCTCCGCGCGCGCGCCCGCCAGCTCGACGCCGGGCGCCAGCCGGCCGATCACGCGCAGCGAGCGCTGGCTGCGGTTGCCGGCGTCTTGCGGGCTGAAGCCGACCAGCGACCACAGCTCGGCGTGCGGCGCCGGGTAGGCGAACCCCGCCGGCATCACGCCGACGACCGTGCTCGGCGACCCGTTGACGGTGATCGCGCGGCCGACGATCGCCGGGTCGCCGCCGTAGCGCCGCCGCCACAGCCGGTCGCCGAGAACCACGACCGCGCCGCCGGCCGCTTCGTCGGCGCGGCCGAACGCGCGCCCGAGCGCGGGCTCGACCCCGAGCACGGCGAAGAGGTCGGCCGAGGCGAGCAGGCCCGGGAGCCGCTCCGGCTCGCCGTCGCCGGTGAGGTTGAAGTACCAGCGGAGGTGGGCGGCGAGCGCCGAGAACGAGCGGCTCCCGGCCCGCCAGTCGAGGAAGTTGCCGTCGGCCACGCCGCCGCCGGCCGAGGCTTCGGCGGCGCTGACCTCGCGCAGCTCGACGATCCGCTCGGGCGCCGGGTACGGCGGCGGGCGGACCAGCACGCCGTCGACCAGGCTGAAGGCGACCGTCGAGGCGCCGATGCCGAGCGCGAGCACCGCCACCGCCGCCGCGGCGAAGGCCGGCCGGCGGCCGAGGGCGCGCGCCGCCTGGATCCACTCGGCGAGCATCACGGCGCGTCGACTCTACCGGAGGACGACCCCCACGCCCGACAGCAACGCCGCGCCCCGGGGAACCGGCCCCGGGGCGCGGCACCCGCCGCGGCGGCGGGCGGGGTCCGATCGCGGAGCGGTCAGTCGATCGCCGCGGCGCGCACGCCCGCGGTCAACGCCGTTCGGCCTTCGAACGGATGGCCGGCGCGGGTCAGGCCGCGCAGCACGGCCTGCTCGTCGTCGGGACCGAAGCCGGCGGCCGTCGCCTCGACCTCGCAGGCGAGATCGGCGCGGCCGTCGCGATCGACGTCGGCGGCGTCACAGGCGGTGAGCGTCGCCTCCTCGCCGGTGGGACCGAAGGTCAGCCACTGGCGGTCGATCTGCGCGGCGTCGAAGCGGGCGTCGGAGAGCACCGCGACCCGCAGCGCGCCCTCGCGCGGGGTGACTTCCACCGCCACCTCGTCGGGCCAGCCGATGATGAACTCGGCGTTGGCCTTGGCGACCACGGTGACGTACTCGGGCAGCAGGTCCTTCTTCACCCGCTCGGCCGCACCGATGGTCGGCGCCAGGCCGAAGCTCGGGCCCAGCCGCACCACGACCGGCACGCCGGTGTCGGTCTCGCCCCGCAGCACGGTGTCGCGGATCTCCATCGTGGTGTGGTCGCGGTCGCCGTCGCCCCGCCGGTCGACGACGGTGTCGCCGTGGGCGACGAACTTGATCCGCGGCGAGAGGCCGCGGTCGTCGTCGAGCTGGATGGTCAGCGTGAGCGTGGTGTCGGGCAGGACGTCGGTGCCGCGGGTGAAGCACGCGTCGACGACCGGGGTCTGGGCCGCCTCGAGACAGGTCAGGTGGGCATGGCGGCTCTCCTCCGCCACGATCACCCCCACGCGCTGGCCGGTGACCGCGGAGAGGACCTCGACCTCGCGCGGATAGTTGTGGGCGGCGGGCACGAGGCCGACGCCGCCGCAGGGCGGACAGCCGGGGAGGACCCCGTGCAGCTCGCCGTCGTGGGTGCGCAGGACGACCCGCTGGTCCAGGGCCCGCGGCGCCTGCCCGGCGCTCGCCACCGCCGGCAACGCGAGGGCGGCGACGGCGAGGACCGCCGCCGCGACGAGGAGAAGTTTGGACGCTCGGTGCATTGATGGCCTCCTTTTCAAGGGCTCGGGTGGGTTGGATGCTTGAAAAGTCTGGAGGACGCATACTATTGTATGCCAATAAGACATGTCAAGTAAGATCACGAAGCCGGCGCTCGGAGCCGACCGCCCGCGCACCGTCCTCGCCGCCTGGGCCGTCCTGACGCTCGCCGCCGGGGCGGGGCTGCCGCGCCTGGAGCTGCGCACCGACGGCCACGCGCTGGTGCCGGCGGACAGCCCGGCGGCGCGCGCCGACGCCGAGGTCCGGGAGCGCTTCGGGCTGCGCGATCCGGTCGTCGTGCTGCTCGAGACCGCGCGTCCGGAGGGCATCTTCCACCCCGCGGTGCTGCGGCGGGTGCGGGCGCTCAGCGAGCGGCTGCAGGCGCTCGACGGGGTCGACCCGCTGCGGGTCACCAGCCTCGCGACCGAGACCCGCAACCGGCTCTACCCCGGGACGCTGCGCTTCCGGCCCTTCCTCGACCCGCTGCCGGAGACCCCGGAGCAGATGGCCACGCTCCGCGCCGACGTCGAGGAGATCGCGCTGCTCGCGGGCACGCTGGTCGGCCGCGGCGACCGCGCGGCCGCGATCCTGGTCGGGATCGACCCGCCCGCGGGCGGCGACCGCACCGCGCTGGTGCGCCGCATCGCCGCCGCGGCCGCTCCGTTCGGGGGCGGCGCCGAGTCGGTGTCGGTGGTCGGCGCGCCGGTCGCCGAGGCGCTGCTCGGCCGCCACATCCTGGCCGATCTCGCGACCCTGCTGCCGGCCGCGATCGCGGTGATCGCCGCCGTCCTCTGGTTCGCCTGCCGGCGGCCGTGGGGGGTCGTGGTCGGACTCGCCGAGGTGGCGTCGTGCCTGGCGTTCACGTTCGGCGTGATGGGCTGGGTGGGGGTGCCGGTCTTCCTGCCCACCGCGGTCCTGCCGGTGATCCTGACCACGGTCGGGCTCGCCGACGAGATCCACATCCTCTGGCACCACCAGCGCGAGCTGGCCGCGCCCGGCGCGACCTCGCCCCGGGCGGTCGCGCGCACGATGGCGGCGATGCGGCGGCCGGTGGTGGTCACCTCGCTGACCACCGGCCTGGGCTTCCTCTCCTTCGCCGGCTCGCCGATCGCCGCGGTGCGCTGGTTCGGGGCCTTCGCCGCGCTCGGGATCGCGTTCTGCCTCGCGTTCTCGCTGTGGGCGGTGCCGGCGGCGCTGACGCTGCTCGGCGCCGGCCGGCTGCGCCACGCCGGGAGCGCCGCCGCCGCGGGCGGCGAGCGGCTGGCGCGGG
>CAZNIX010000548.1:0-3180 GCA_964573125.1 uncultured Thermoanaerobaculia bacterium | reverse complement strand
CGCGCGCCCCTTCGGGGCGCGGGGCCGGGCCCGTAGGCCTTGCAGGACGGGGCCGGCCCCTGGGAAGCCCTCCCCGCCGCGGCGGGGTCGGAAAAGCCTGCCGAAGGGCATGGTCCGCCCGGTCCTACGGCACCTCGACGCGGTCGAGGATGCGCGCGACCAGGTCGTCGGCGGCGACCTCTTCGGCCTCGGCCTCGTAGGTCGGGATGACCCGGTGGCGGAGCACGTCGGGCGCCAGCTCCTTGACGTCCTCGGGCGCGACGTAGCCGCGGCCGCGCACCAGCGCCAGCGCCTTGGCCGCGCGCGCCAGGTAGAGGGTGGCGCGCGGCGAGGCGCCGAACGCGATCAGCTCGGCGAGGTCGGGCATGCCGGCGGCGCCGGGCTCGCGGGTGGCCGCGATCAGGTCGAGGATGTAGCGGCGGAGCCGGGCGTCGAGGTAGACGCCGTCGGCGGCGCGGCGCAGCGCGAGCACCTGCTCGCGGTCGAGCACCGCCGCGACGTCGAACTCGCGGTCGACGAGCATGCGCGCGAGGATCTCCTCCTCCTCGGCGCGGCTGGGATAGCCGAGGCGGAGCTTGAGCATGAAGCGGTCGACCTGCGCCTCGGCCAGCGGGTAGGTCCCCTCCTGCTCGATCGGGTTCTGGGTCGCGAGCACCATGAACGGCTCTTCCAGCGGGTGGCTGCGGTCGCCGAGCGTGACCTGGCGCTCCTCCATCGCCTCGAGCAGCGCCGACTGCACCTTGGCCGGGGCGCGGTTGATCTCGTCGGCGAGCAGGAGATGGGTGAACACCGGCCCGCGCCGAGGGTGGAACTGCTGGCTGCGCTGGTCATAGACCAGGGTGCCGACGAGGTCGGCGGGGAGCAGGTCGGGGGTGAACTGGATGCGCTGGAAGTCGATCGCGAGCGCCCGCGCCAGGGTCTTGACCGCGAGCGTCTTGGCCAGTCCGGGCACCCCTTCGATCAGCACGTGGCCGCGGGCGAGCAGGCCGACCAGGAGGCGATCGAGCAGGTAGTCCTGGCCGACGATCACCGTGTGCAGCTCGGCCGCCACCGCGCGCAGGGCGGCGGTCTCGCGGGCGACGTCGGGGACGCCCCCGCCGGGCCGGAGGGGGCCGGCGGGCGCCGGCCCGGGGCCGGCGAGGCCGTCGGGGCCGTATTCCGGGTAGCGCTCCGGTGCGGGCTCGAGGGCGCGCTCGGCCAGCCGGCTCTCGGCTCGGGTCTCCATCCGGTCGGGCTCCATGTCGTGGTTGGCTCGCTCCCTCGGCCGCCGGGGTGGCCGCGGCGGCGGTCCGTGCCGCCGGCCTCCGCTCGCGGCGGCTCGGGGGAGCCGCAGCGGGGGAGGCGGCTGCAAGGGGGGTGCCATCGGCCGGACCCGGGTGCGCGCGGGTGTACGGGTGTCTGCGGGCGGTCGATTTGGCGTTGCGGCGCGCTCACTTGGCGGCGCTCCGGGCCGGCGGAGGCGCTGATAGCCTGCCCGGCGATGGTCCGTCCCCGGCTCGACAAGCGGCTCGGCCAGCACCACCTCACGCGCGGCGAGGTGTGCCGGCCGCTGATCGACTACCTGCGGCCGGCGGGGGAGCGGGTGCTCGAGATCGGGCCCGGCGGCGGCGTGCTCACCCGCGAGCTGCTGGCGGCGGGGGCGGAGGCGGTTTGGGGCTGGGAGCTCGACCCGGCGTGGGCGGCGGCGCTCGCCGCGGACCTCGCCCGGGGGCCCGACCGCTCCCGTGTCGCCCTGGTCGTCGGCGACGCCCTCGCCCTCGACTGGCGGCGGCTCGCCGGCGAACGCCGCCCGCACCTGGTCGCGGGCAACCTCCCGTACAACGTCGCCACCCCGATCCTCGAGCGGATGCTCACCGGCGCGCCGCCCGGGGCCGTGGTGCGGGCCGCCTTCCTCCTCCAGCGCGAGGTCGCCGAGCGCCTGGTCGCGCCCCCCGGCGGCCGCGCCTACGGCGCCCTCACCGTTCTCGTCGCCGCCCATGCCGACGCCCGCCTCCTCGGCCACGTCCGCCCCGGCGCCTTCCGTCCGCCGCCCAAGGTCGACAGCGCGTTCGTCGGCCTCGCCCCCCACCCGCCACCCCTGCCACCCGCCGAGATGCCCGCCTTCCTGCGCACCGTCGGCGTCGCCTTCGCCCAGCGGCGCAAGACCCTGCGCAACGCGCTCGGCGCCGCCTGGGGCAAGGCCGAGGCGGCCCGCACCCTCGACCGCGCTGGTATCCCCCCCAACATCCGCGCCGAAGCGTTGGATCTCGACTGCTTCCTCGACCTCCACCGCGCCCACGGCGCCCTCGCTGCTCAGGCTTGAAGGAGCTCGACCTCGCTGCAACAGCTTCCTCCAGGGCACTCCGAAGAGGTTCCGACCGGCCCTCATCCACCGAGGGAGCGTCGGTGTCAGAAACGTCGCTGACGCAGAGCGGTGCCCAACCGGCTGGCGGTAGAAGGCCGATGGTGCTAGACTTCATCGACACTTAGGGAGAACTGCGTGAGGAACCGCTTGAACCTCGTTCGGCCGTGGAGCGCTCCGCCGGAGGGACGATGGCGGTAGCGTCGACCAAGGCCGAGAAGAAGGCGCGGCCGCGGCTGGCGCCGGAGAAGTGGAACGAGCTGGCCGGGGTGGTGCTGCTCACCCTGGCGTTGCTCGCCGGCCTCGCGCTCGCGAGCTACCACCCGAGCGACCCCAGCCGCCTCCACCGGCCCGCCGGGGCCGAGCCGCCGGTGGTGAACTGGATCGGCCCGGTCGGGGCCGAGCTGTCGGCGTTCGGGTTCGGCTTCTTCGGCCTCGCCGCGCTGCTCGTGCCGCTGTTTCTCGCCGTCTTCGGCTGGCGCCGGCTGCGCGCGCGCTCGGCGTCGCGGGTGACCGGCCGCGGGCTCGGGGTGATCGTCGTCCTGATCTCGGCGCCGGGCCTGCTCCAGCTCACGCTCGGCCGGCTGCCCTGGCGCGAGGGCGAGATCGAGGCCGGCGGCGCGTTCGGCCAGCTCCTCGGCGGCGCGCTCGCCGAGCGCCTCCACTTCGCCGGCGCCCTGCTGGTGCTGCTGGCGCTGGTCGTCGCCGGCTCGACCCTGGTCGTGCAGTCGACCCTCGGCGACCTGCTGCGGCGGGCGCGGGCGCGGCTCGCCGCGGCCGTCGAGTCCGCCGCCCTCGAGCGCGCGCGGCGGCGCGAGCGGCGCGCGAAGGAGCGCTCG
>CAZNIX010000547.1:0-3185 GCA_964573125.1 uncultured Thermoanaerobaculia bacterium | reverse complement strand
GCGGGTCCCCTCCCCTGTCTCGGCGGCGCACGGCGCCGCCGCGCGCCCCTTCGGGGCGCGGGGGCGAGCCGGTCGGCCACGGCAGCACCGGGCCGGCCCCTGGGGTCGATTCCTTCACGACCTCTGAGCCCGCCGCGAGCGGCGAGGTTCGGCGACGCTCCGCAGGCTCACGCGCCCGGACGACTGCCGCCAGCCGGCGCGGAGGGAACCGCGATCCCGAACTCCGCGAGCCGCGCCGCCGGCACCCTGCGATCGAGTCGCCACCACGAAGGCCGGCGGTTGCTGAGGTTGTCGCCGTGGACCACCTGGAGCAGGTAGGCGCCGCGGATCGCGTGCTCGCGGTAGTGGCGGTCGAGCTGCTTGTGGTCGTGCTCGTAGGGGTTCGCGCCGCGGCGGAACGCGGCCAGCGCCGACGGCTCGCGCCGGCGATAACGGTGGAGGCGGCCGCGCTCGAGGTCCCAGCGCAGGAACTCCCGGGTGATCACGACCTCGGCCTCGGCCGGCGCCCGGTCGACCGCCGCGAACCACCCCCGGTGCAGCGCGTCGTCGGAGTCGATGCGGGTCAGGGTCTGCTCCGGCGTGCCGCCCCAGCCGCCCCGCCAGCGGTCCTGGACCTCGACCCGCGCCCACGGCAGATCGGCGACCCGCGCGGCCACGAAATCGGCCGCCGCCGCGCCGCAGAGCAGCACCGCCGGCACCCCGAGCGGCCCGACGCTCGGCACGAAGAAGCGGCGGAACAGATCGAGCCGCCGCTCCAGCCACCCGCGCTCGCGGTAGCGGCCCGCGGTCGCCGCCTCCTCGCGCGGCACTGCGAAGCGGGTGACGATGACGTGCATCGGGCGAGATCCGCGAGGCCCTCGACCGCCGCCTCCGGCGCGGTCAGTCGCGGTAGAGCGCCTCGACCTCGAGCCGGCAGCCGGTCGACCTCAGGTCGACCACGCCCCCTGCCCCGACCGTCTCGCGAGCCCAGCCGCGCTCGGACCGCCGCCAGACCTCGACCTCCCGGCGGTCGTGGGCGACGAGCAGCACCTCGTGCAGGGAGGGGATCCGCTGATAGTGGCGGAGCTTCTCTCCCCGGTCGTAGGCCTCCGTGCTCGGGCTGAGCACCTCGACCAGCACCACCGGATCGACCAGCGCCTGGGGATCGAGGGGGTCGACCCGGCGCTCGCCGCAGGCGACCGAGAGGTCGGGGTAGGTCGAGAGCCCGGTGGCCGCGACCCGGACGCGGACGTCGGAGCTGTAGACCGTGCAGCCTCGGCCCCGGAGCTGGGGCACGAGCGCGGCGCCGATCCGCACGGCGATCGCGCCGTGCTCCGGGCTCCCGCCCGCCATCGCGTGGATCACCCCGTCGAGGTACTCGTGCTTGACGTTGGCGTACTCCTCGAGTCCGAGGTAGTCCTGGAGGGAGTAGAGCGCGTGGCGAACCTCGACGGTCATGGGCGTGATGATATCGCCCCTCGGCCACCCCGCCCCCGTCAGATTCCCGCGCCTCGATCCCGTCTCTGGAGGGTAGGGCGCTCGGAAGTCGACGGCCCCGTCGACACACCAGCGAGCGAGAAGGGGGGTTGACGGATGAGTAGGACGTCCTACATACTGCCTCCGGACATCGAGCCCGGAGACGACCATGGAACGGAGGGTGACCTTGCGTCAGGCCAACCAGCAGCTCTCGCGCTACGTGCGCGAGGTCGAGGAGGGAGCGGAGGTGGTGATCACCCGGCGCGGCCGGCCGGTGGCGCGCCTGGCGCCGATCACGGGCGAGCGCCGGCTGACGGCGGCGCAGGCGGCGGCCCTGGAGCGGACGCTGGCGCGGATGGAGCGCGGCTGGTCGCTCGGCGGCCGGGCACCGTCGCGCGACTCGCTCCACGAGCGGTAGCGGTGGCGGCCGAGCGCGTCTCGTTCGACGCCAACGTGCTCTTCTACGCCGTCGACCGCGACGCCGGCGAGCGCCACCGGCGCGCCGCCGAGCTGGTGCGGCGCGCCGCGCTGCGCTGGGACTGCGTGCTCGTGCTCCAGGTGCTGTGCGAGTTCGTCGCCGCGGTCACGCGCAAGGAGCGCATGCCGTTCGCCGACGCCCAGGCGCAGGTCGAGGACTGGCAGACCCTGTTCCCGGTCGCCCACGCCAACCCCTCGACCCTCGGCCGCGCCCTGCGCGCCGTGCGCCGCCACGGGCTCTCGTTCTGGGACGCGATGCTGTGGGCGGCGGCGAAGGAGGCCGGCGTGACGCTCCTCCTCTCCGAGGACTTCCAGCCCGGCCGGGAGCTCGAGGGGGTGCGCTTCGCCGACCCGTTCGCGGCCGGCGAGGACTTCGACCCCGGCCGACCACCGGCCGGCTCGTGAGGGTTCCACGCCCCTCCCCCCCCGCCCGCCGCGAGCGGCTCGCCGTGGCGACCTTCGACCGGCGACGGGTGCGCAGGCGGCACCCCGGGGAGATCGCGGTCGCCGCGCGGTGACGCGCCGGCGGTCCCCGCTCACCCGAGCTCGAACAGCGCCTCGCCCCCCTCGACCGACTGCCCGGGCGCGACCAGGATCTTGCGCACCACGCCGGCGTGCTCGGCCGCGATCTCGTTTTCCATCTTCATCGCCTCGAGCACGACCACGCCCTGGCCGGCGGCGACCTCGGCGCCCTCCTCGACCAGCACCGCGACCACCCGGCCCGGCATGTAGGCGGTGACCCGCTCGGCGCGGCGGACGCCGCCCGCGGCCGCGGTCTGGCGCGCGAGGTGGTCGAGCGGGGAGAGCACCTCGACCTCGCCAGCGGCGCGGCGGCTGGAAACCCGGTAGCGGCCGCCGCCCTCGGCGTCGACCGCGACCTCGTAGTGGTCGCCACCCCGAGCGCCACCGAGGCGCAGGCTGACCAGGCCGTTGCCGCCGGCGGGGGCGGCGTCGACCTCGATCACCTGGTCGCCCAACCGCAGGCGGTAGCCGCCGGGAGCGCGCGCGATCGCCACCCGCTCCTCGCGCCCGCCGGCGCGCGCGATCAGGTCCATGGCCTCGACTCCTGCGGGCGGTGTCCGCGAGCCGCGAGCGCGGGCGCCGGCGACGGCGGCGGGCGAAGCTGCCTCCCCGGCCGGTGACCGACGCGGTGCGCGCGATCCGCGAGCGCGGGCGACGGATCCCTCACCGGTTCCCCCTCAGCGCCTCGGCGCGGCCGGCGAGTCGCCAGGCGCGGCGGAGGCCGCGGCCGC
>CAZNIX010000546.1:0-3193 GCA_964573125.1 uncultured Thermoanaerobaculia bacterium | reverse complement strand
ATCGTGCTCTCGGTCGGTCTCGTGGTCGACGACGCGATCGTCGTGGTCGAGAACGTCGAGCGCCACCTCCACCTCGGCGAGGCCCCGTTCGAGGCCGCGCTCAAGGCCGCGCGCGAGCTGGTCGGGCCGATCATCGCGATGACCATCACGCTGGCCGCGGTCTACACCCCGATCGCGATCCAGGGCGGCCTGACCGGGTCGCTGTTCAAGGAGTTCGCGTTCACCCTCGCCGGCGCGGTGATCATCTCGGGCGTCGTCGCGCTCACCCTGTCGCCGATGATGGGTTCGAAGCTCCTGCGCAAGGGGGACACCGAGCGCGGCTTCGCGGGCATGATCAACCGCCACTTCGAGAAGGTGCGCCAGCTCTACCAGCGGCTGCTCTCGGGCACGCTCGCCTACCGGCCGGTGGTCCTCGTGCTGTGGGGGATCGTGCTCCTGCTGATCGCGCCGCTCTACCTCTTCTCGGCCAAGGAGCTGGCGCCGGTCGAGGACCAGGGCGTGGTGTTCGGCATCGTCCAGGCGGCGCCGAACTCGACGCTCGACCAGACCCTGCTCTACACCGAGCCGGTCAACGAGGCGTTCGCGTCGTTCCCCGAGACCGACGCCACGTTCCAGATCACGTTCCCGACCGGCGGCTTCTCCGGCATGGCGACCGTACCGTGGAGCGAGCGCGAGCGCTCGACCGCGGAGATGCAGCTCGAGCTGAGCGCGAAGGTGGCCGCGATCCCGGGCATCCGGGTGATCCCGCTCACCCCGCCGTCGCTCCCCGGCGGCAGCGGCTTCCCGGTCGACTTCGTGGTCGCCTCGACGCGCGAGCCCGAGGAGCTGATCGAGTTCGCCAACCAGCTCGTCGGCAAGGCGTTTCAGAGCGGCCTCTTCATGTTTGCCGACGCCGACCTCAAGTTCGATCAGCCGCAGGCCGAGGTGGTGTTCGACCGCGACAAGCTGCGCTCGCAGGGGGTCGACCTCGCCCAGGCCGGGCGCGACCTGTCGACGCTCCTCGGCGGCAACTACGTCAACCGCTTCTCGATCCAGGGCCGCAGCTACAAGGTCATCCCGCAGATCGAGCGCGCCGAGCGGCTGACCCCCGACCAGCTCGCCGACATCTACGTCACCGGCCCGGACGACCGGCTGGTGCCGCTGTCGACCTTCGCCACGCTCGAGACCACGACCGAGCCGCGCGACCTCAAGCGCTTCCAGCAGCTCAACGCGGTGCGCATCCAGGGGGTGATCCCGCCCGGGGTCTCGCTCGCCCGCGCGCTCTCGTTCCTCGAGGACGAGGCGCGGGCGATCCTGCCCCAAGGCTTCACCGTCGACTACGCCGGCGAGTCGCGCCAGCTCCGCACCGAGGGGAGCAAGTTCCTCGGCCTGTTCCTGCTCTCGGCGATCCTGATCTACCTGGTCTTGGCGGCGCAGTTCGAGAGCTTCCGCGACCCGTTCATCATCCTCGCCGGCTCGGTGCCGCTGGCGATCGCGGGCTCGCTGGTGTTCTCGTTCCTCGGCTTCACCACGCTCAACATCTACAGCCAGATCGGGCTCATCACCCTGGTCGGGCTGGTGGCCAAGAACGGCATCCTGATCGTCGAGTTCGCCAACAAGCTCCAGGAGCAGGGGCGCGAGAAGCTCGCGGCGGTGATCGAGGCCGCGGGCACCCGCCTGCGCCCGATCCTGATGACCACCGCGGCGACGGTCATGGGCCACACCCCGCTGATCATCGCCACCGGCCCCGGCGCCGGCGCCCGCAACTCGATCGGCATCATGCTGGTCTCCGGCATGATCATCGGCACCGCGTTCACGCTGTTCGTGGTGCCGTCGATCTACATGCTGGTGGCGAAGACGCGCACCGCCGAGGCCAGGGGCGAGGCCGCCGAGGAGGTGGGCGAGGACACCCTGGTCGAGGGCCTGCCCGCGGCGGTGTGACGGAACCGGCGCTCCGCCGCCTGTCCTCGCCGCGCCGATCGCGACCGGACCGCCGCCCGTGAGAGGCGGCGGTCCGGTCTTTCGTCATAGTCTCGGAGCCGATTGCCAGACTACCCTCGAGGAGGAACACCATGCCTCGCACCACCGCGATCCTCGTTCTCGCCGCCGCCGCGCTCGTCGCGCGCGGCGCCGCCGCCCAGGAGCACGAGCACGCGCTTCACGCCCACGCCCACGATGCCGCGGAGCTCGGCGAGGTGCGCTTCCCGGTCACCTGCGCCGAGCCGGTGCGCGCGGAGATCACCCGCGGCGTGGCGCTGCTCCACTCGTTCGGCTACGAGGACGCCCGGGAGGCGTTCGTCGCCATCGCCGCCGAAGACCCCGAGTGCGGCATCGCCCACTGGGGCGTCGCGATGAGCTACTACCACCCGCTGTGGGCGCCGCCCTCGCCGGCCGAGCTGGCCGCCGGCCGGGCCGCCGCCGAGCAGGCGGCGAAGGCGGGCGCCGGCAGCGACCGCGAGCGCGGCTACATCGCCGCGATCGGCGCCTTCTACCGCGACGCCGAGACCGTCGATCACCGGACCCGCGCCCTCGCCTACGGCGCAGCGATGGAGGACCTCGCGCGCCGCTTCCCCGACGACCACGAGGCGGCGATCTTCCACGCGCTCACGCTCCTCGGTACCGCGCCGCCGACCGACACGACCTTCGCCAACCAGAAACGCGCCGCCGAGATCCTCAACCGCCTGCTGCCCGGAGAGCCGCGCCACCCCGGCATCGCGCACTACGTGATCCACTCGTTCGACTACCCGGAGCTGGCGCCGCTCGCGCTCGACGCGGCGCGCGCCTACGCAGGCATCGCGCCCGACTCCGCGCACGCCCAGCACATGCCGTCGCACATCTTCACCCGCCTCGGCCTGTGGCAAGACTCGATCGCCTCGAACCTCGCCTCGGCCGAGATGGGGCGCGCCGCGGCGGCGCGCCGCCATCCCGGCGCCGAGTCGTTTGACGCCCTCCACGCGCTCGACTACCTGGTCTACGCTTACCTCCAGATCGACGACGAGGAGAAGGCGCGCGCGGCGCTCGAGGAGGGCGAGCGGGCGCGGAGCTTCGACGAGGGGAACTTCGCCGCCGGCTTCGCGCTCGCCGCGATGCCGGCGCGCTTCGCGCTCGAGCGCCGGCAGTGGGCCGAGGCCGCGGCGCTCCAGCCGCCGGCCGCGGCGCTGCCCTGGGACCGCTTCGCCTATGCGCTCGCCCCGACCCACTTCGCGCGCGCGCT
>CAZNIX010000545.1:0-3193 GCA_964573125.1 uncultured Thermoanaerobaculia bacterium | reverse complement strand
GCCCCCTCCCGCACCTCCCCGGCGATCAGCGCCCGGCCGATCCGGGTCTCCAGCTCATGCTGCAGGAACCGCTTGAGCGGCCGCGCCCCGTAGACCGGGTCGTAGCCCTGCCGCGCCACGAACTCCCGCGCCTCCTCGGTCAGCTCGAGCGACACGTTCTGCTCCGCCAGCCTCTTCCTCAGGTCCGCCACCTGGAGATCGACGATCCGCTCGATCTCCTCCAGCCGCAGGGGCTTGAAGAGCACGATGTCGTCCACCCGGTTCAGGAACTCCGGGCGGAAGTGCGCCCGCATCTCCCGTATCACGGCCTCTCGCGCCCGCTCCGCAATCTCGCCGTCCGCGGTCACTCCCTCCAGCAGGTGCACCGACCCGATGTTGCTGGTCATGATGATGACCGTGTTCTTGAAGTCCACCGTGTGTCCCTGCGCGTCCGTCACCCTCCCGTCGTCGAGGATCTGCAACAGCACGTTGAACACGTCGTGGTGGGCCTTTTCGATCTCGTCGAAGAGGATCACGCTGTACGGCTTCCGCCGCACCGCCTCCGTGAGCTGCCCACCCTCCTCGTAGCCCACATACCCCGGCGGGGCGCCGATAAGGCGGGAGACGTTGTGGCGTTCCATGTACTCGGACATGTCGATGCGGACGAGGTTCTCTTCGGTGTCGAAGAGCGCCTCGGCGAGGGTCTTGGCCAGCTCGGTTTTGCCGACGCCGGTCGGGCCGAGGAAGATGAAGGAGCCGATCGGGCGGCGGGGGTCTTTGATGCCGGCGCGGGCACGGATGACGGCGTCGGCGACGAGCCGGACCGCCTCGTCCTGGCCGATCACACGCCGGTGGAGCATCTCGTCGAGGCGCAGGAGCTTTTCGCGCTCGCCCTCGACCAGGCGCTTGACCGGGATGCCGGTCCAGCGGCTGACGATCTCGGCGATCTCGTCTTCGGTCACCTCTTCGCGCAGGAGCTGGCCGCCCTCGTCCTGGCGGCGGGTGAGCGCCGCCTCCTGGGCGGCGAGATCGGCTTCGAGCTGGGGGAGGCGGCCGTGCTTCAGCTCGGCGGCGCGGTCGAGGTCGTAGGCGCGCTCGGCCTCTTCGACCTGGCGGCGGACTTGCTCGATCTCGGAGCGGAGCTTGCGCACCCGCTCGATCGACTCCTTCTCGGCCTCCCACTGCGCGCGCAGGCCGCCGGCCTGGGCGCGCAGGTCGGCCAGCTCCTTGCGCAGGGTCTCGAGGCGCTCCTTGGAGGCCTTGTCCTTCTCCTTCTTGAGCGCCGCCTCTTCGATCTCGAGCTGCATCACCCGGCGGGTGATCTCGTCCAGCTCGGCGGGCATGGAGTCGATCTCGGTGCGGATCATCGCCGCCGCCTCGTCGACGAGGTCGATCGCCTTGTCGGGGAGGAAGCGGTCGGTGATGTAGCGGTGGGAGAGCACCGCCGACGCGACCAGCGCGTTGTCCTGGATCTTGACCCCGTGGTGGACCTCGAAGCGCTCTTTCAAGCCGCGCAGGATCGAGATCGTGTCCTCGACCGACGGCGCGTCGACCAGCACCGGCTGGAAGCGGCGCTCGAGCGCGGCGTCTTTTTCGATGTGCTTGCGGTACTCGTCGAGGGTGGTGGCGCCGATGCAGTGCAGCTCGCCCCGGGCGAGCATCGGCTTCAAGAGGTTGCCGGCGTCGGTCGAGCCCTCGGTGCGGCCGGCGCCGACGATGTTGTGCAGCTCGTCGATGAAGAGCAGTACCCGCCCCTCGGACTGCTTGATCTCGTTGAGCACGGCCTTGAGGCGCTCCTCGAACTCGCCGCGGTACTTGGCGCCGGCGAGGAGCGCGCCGATGTCGAGCGAGAAGATCGCGCGGTCCTTGAGCCACTCCGGGACGTCGCCGCGCACGATCCGCTGCGCCAGCCCCTCGACGATTGCGGTCTTGCCCACGCCCGGCTCGCCGATCAGGACCGGGTTGTTCTTGGTCTTGCGCGAGAGGATGCGGACGACGCGCCGGATCTCGGCGTCGCGGCCGATCACCGGGTCGACCTTGCCGCGCCGCGCCTGCGCCACGAGGTCGACGCCGTACTTCTCGAGCGCCTCGTAGGCCGACTCCGGGCTCGCGCTGGTCACCCGCTGGCCGCCGCGCACCGCGGTCAGCGCCGCGAGCAGCCGGTCGCGGGTCACCCCGGCCTCGGCGAGCGCGCGGCCGGCGGCGGTGCCCGCACCCTGCTCGATCAGGGCGAGCAGCAGGTGCTCGACCGAGACGTATTCGTCCTTGAGCCGCCGCGCGTCGTCCTCGGCGCGCACCAGCGCCTGCTGGAGCTTGTCGGTCAGGTAGATCTTGCCCGGCTCAACACCTGGGCCGGAGACGCTCGGCCGCGTCGCCAGCTCGTCTTCGAGGCGCTTCCTGAGCGGCTCGACCGGCACCTCGAGGCGGCCGAGCAGGCGCGGGGCGAGCCCCTCGGGCTGCTCGAGCAGCGCCAGCAGGAGGTGCTCGCCGTCGACCTGCTGGTGGCCGAAGCGGGTCGCCCCGCTCTGCGCCGCCGAGAGCGCCTCCTGGCTCTTGAGCGTCAAGCGGTTGATGTCCATCGGTCTGCTCCCCGGTCTCTCGCCGCCTAGGTTCCTCGCGGCCGGAACTCCGAGACCTCCGCCAGCTCGCGAAACAGCTTCTCCTCGGGCTCGGACAGCTTCGGCGGCACCACCACCGAGACCTCGGCGAAGAGGTCGCCGGCGTCGCCGTTCTTCGACGGGAAGCCCTTGCCCCGGAGCCGGATCTTGCGCCCCGAGGAGGTGCCGGCGGGGATCTTCACCCGCACCGGCCCCTCGAGCGTCGCGACCTCGGCGTCGGCGCCGAGGGCGGCCTCCCACGGCGCGACCTTGAGCGTGGTGTGGAGGTCGCGCCCGTGGAGCTGGAAGCGCGGGTCGGGCGCCACCTGGACCCGGAGGTAGAGGTCGCCCGCCGGCCCGCCGCCGGGACCCTGGCCGCCCTTGCCGGCGAGCCGGATCCGCTGCCCCGGGCGGACGCCCGGGGGGAGGGTGACGGCGATGCGCTCGCTCTCGCCGGTCTGGGGGTCGGCCAGCGTCAGCTCCCTGCGGCCGCCGCGGGCCGCCTCCTCGAGGCTGAGGCGGATCTCGGCCTCGACGTCGCCGCCGCGCGCGGGCGCCGCCGGCCCGCCGCGCCGCCGCGCGCCCGCGGCGCCGCCGAAGCCGCTCCCGAGCAGCGG
>CAZNIX010000544.1:0-3215 GCA_964573125.1 uncultured Thermoanaerobaculia bacterium | reverse complement strand
GGCGGAGTTCGACGGCGACATGACGATGACCGACATGAGCGCCCGCGGCTTCATGGCGACGCGGGCGGGCGATCCGCTCAAGGACCTCGACCTCCAGCTCGTCCGCACCGAGGGCCCGGCGTCGGGGTGGAGCTTCCAGATCGCCAAGACCCCGCTGGTGATCGGGCGCGTCGAGGGCGACCTCATCATCCAGGACCGCCGGGTCTCCGGCAAGCACGCTCAGCTCGACGTCACCGGCCCGGAGATGTACGCCTTGAAGGACCTCGCCTCGACCAACGGCACGACGATCAACGGCCGCCCGATCTCCGTCTCCTCGCTCAAGAACGGCGACGTCGTCAGCTTCGGCGGCGTCGACTTCCGGTTCGTGGCACGGGTTCAGGGGTAGCGATCGAGAGCCTCGCCGGGGCGCCGCCGGCGGGCGCGGGATGCGCTTGGCGCGCGCGCCGCCGGCGGAGCGAGGCTCCGGACGCCTGACTGCGCTGCCGGCGCCGTCCCGCGCTCGGGATCGGGTGTAGCATCGCCCACCGGACCGAGCATGACCGTCCTCGATCGCCGCGACGAACAGACGACCACGGAGCCGGCGCGGGCGTCCGGCGGCGACCCGCCGTCGCTCGGCGAGGAGCTGGCCAAGCTGCGCCGGACGGTGCTGCGCCAGGGGCACGCCCAGGAGCTGTTCCAGGCGCGGGTCGAGGAGGCGATCGAGCGGCTCGGCTGGCGCTCCGCGCCCGCGGGCGGCGCCGGCCGGCTCGCCGACCCGCAGGTGCGCGCGCTGATCGAGCTGGACGGGGCGCTGCTGCAGCTCCTGCGCCTGGCCGGGCGGATGGCGCCGCCGGCGCCCGGAGAGCCGGCGCCCGAGGACGCCCCGCGCTCGCTGCGCGAAGGGCTGATGCTGCTCCAGGTCCGGGTGCGCAACCTCCAGCACTCGCTCGGGCTGGAGGCGATCCCGGCCGCGGGCCGGCCGTTCGACGACCGCTGGCATCAGGCGGTCGGCGTCGTCCACCGGCCGGACCTGCCCGACGGCCAGGTGGTCGAGGAGATCCTCCCCGGCTACCGGCTCGGCGAGCGCGTGGTGCGGCCGGCGCTGGTCGTGGTCAACCGGCGGCACGGCTCGCGGGGCGCGGTCGAGGCGGCGGCCGCAGCGGCGCCGGTAGTCGCCGGCGGGCCCGACCCGGTGGGCTCGACGGGCGGACCTCGCGGCGGGGGTGGGCGCTCCTGAACATCGCGGCCGCGGCGGCGCGGCGGTGGAGGCGACGCGGGTGAACACCCGGATCTTCGGCATCGACCTCGGCACCACCAACTCGTGCCTCGCCGTGATGGAGCCTGGCGGCCCGCGCCCGGTCGCGATCGACGGCGACCCGCTGGTGCCGTCGGTGGTCGGGCTCGAGCGCGAGAGCGGCCGCTTCGTGGTCGGCCGCCGCGCCCGCAACCGCCTGGTCGTCGAGCCCGAGTGGACGGTGCGCTCGATCAAGCGGCGGATGGGCGAGAGCGCGCCGGTGGCGATCGGCGACCGGCGGCTCGCGCCCGAGGAGATCGCGGCCGAGATCCTCCGCTACCTCAAGGAGCGCGGCGCCGAGGCGCTCGGCGAGCCGGTCGAGCGGGCGGTCGTCACCGTCCCCGCCTACTTCGGCGACGCCCAGCGCCGGGCGACCGTGCGCGCCGGCGAGCTGGCCGGCCTCGAGGTCGTCCGCCTGCTCAACGAGCCGACCGCCGCGGCGCTGGTCTACGACCGGCTGGTGGCGCGCCGCATCGAGCCCCGCGCGGCCGGGGCGGACGCCGCGGCGGCGGAGGACGCGGCCGCGGCCGCCGGCGGCGATCCGCAGCGGGTGCTGGTCTACGACCTCGGCGGCGGCACCTTCGACGTCTCGGTGGTCGAGATCGGCGGCGGCCTCAACGAGGTGCGCGCGAGCTGCGGCGACAACCACCTCGGCGGCGACGATTTCGACCGCCTGCTCGCCGAGCGCCTCGCCGGCGAGCTGCGCCGCGCGGCCGGTCGCGACCTGCCCGCCGACCTGCGCCTGACCGCCCGCCTCGAGGACGCCGCCGAGCGCGCCAAGATCGATCTGTCGACCCGTCCCTACGCCCGGGTGATCGAGGAGGCGCTGCTCGACGGCCACCACCTCGACCTCGAGCTCGCGCGCGAGAGCTTCGAGGAGGCGATCGAGGAGCTGCTCGCCGGCACCGTCGACGAGGTCGACCGCGCGATCGCCGAGGCGCGCCTGACCGCCGACCGCATCGACCGCGTGATCCTGGTCGGCGGCTCGACCCACATCCCGCGCGTGCAGGAGCTGCTCGGCGAGCGCTTCGCCTGCCCGGTCGATCACGCGGTCGACCCCGCGCTGTGCGTCGCGCTCGGGGCGGCGGTCCAGGGGGCGATCCTCGGCGGCGAGGTCTTCGACCACATCCTGATCGACGTCGCGGCGCACTCGCTCGGCGTCAAGACCGCGGACACCCGGTGGGCCGAGGGCGGCGATCCCGAGTTCGAGGCCGACCACTTCTCGGCAATCATCCCGCGCAACACCCAGGTGCCGGCGACCCGGGCGCAGGTCTACTACACCATGGTCGACGACCAGGAGATGGTGCGCGTCGAGGTCTACCAGGGCGAGAGCGACTGGTGCAGCGACAACACGCTGATCGGCACGTTCTTCTTCGACCTGCTGCCGGCGCCCGAGAACAGCCCGGTGGTGGTCGAGTTCCGCTACGACCTCGACGGCATCATCGGCGTCACCGTGCACCAGAAGGGCACCGACAACCGGCGCGAGGTCACGCTCAGCACCCGCAGCCGGCCCGCGGGGGAGGAGGGGGAGGCGGCGGCGAGACGGGTCGAGAACTACATCCTGAGGAAGGCTCGGGTCCTCGCCGGCGGCCTGCCCGAGGGCGACCTCAAGGCGCGCGTCGCGGCGGCGGCCGCGGCCTACGGCGCCGCGCTGGAGGTCGGCGAGGCCGACCCCGTTGCCCTCGACGCCGCCGAGGAGGAGCTGCTCGAGCTGCTCGACCAGGTCGAAGGATCCACTGCCGCGGCCCCCGATGAGCCGTAAGCGGGCGCTCAAGAAGCAGCAGAAGCGCCTCGGGACGGTCCTCGAGCGCCTCGAGGAGCTGGACCGCCGCGGCGCCGACGAGGAGTACCTGGCGCTCGCCGCTGCCCAGCCCGAGGGCGCCGCCGGCGGGGCGCTCGCGGCGCGCCGGGGCGAGGTCGCCGACCGCGCGCTGCGCCGGGC
>CAZNIX010000543.1:0-3220 GCA_964573125.1 uncultured Thermoanaerobaculia bacterium | reverse complement strand
GCCGCCGCCGCGCCGCCGGCGGGCGACGGCGCCGCGGTCACGCTCACGCTCGACGTCCCCGAGGGCTACTCGTTCACCGCCACGGCCGCCGTCGAGTGCGTCCGGCGGCTCCTCGCCGGCGCCGTCGAGCCCGGCGCCTGGACGCCGGCGCGGGCGTTCGGCGCCGGCTTCGTCGACGAGCTGCCGGGGGTGACGGCCGGGGAGATCGCGCCGGCGCCCGCCCCCGAGCCGGCGAGGTGCTGACGCCGGCGCAATGATCGTTCGGCAAGACGGGTGGCTAAGCATGCACACACTCCTCATATCTACGATGATCGTCGCGGCGGTCCGACGCGCGTGACCCCGGGTCACCGACGCGGAGGGGCTGTCCGCCCCGGCGCCGCCGCCCCCCGCACGTCCGCCAGGATCGCCTCCGCGACCGCCGCCGCCACCAGGTCGTTGCCGAGCGGGTTGAGGTGGCAGCAGTCGTCGAGGTAGATCGTCCGGCGCTCGCCGGCGAAGAGGCCGGTGAGGTCGCGGAAGGCGACGCCGCGCGCGGCCAGGCGCGACCCGGCCGCGCGCAGGGCCGGGTAGCCCTCCTCGACCGGCAGCCGGTAGATGTGATCGTCGCGGTAGGCGCGCCGGCGCTCGTCCGGCGTCAGCTCCTTGCTGCCCGGCAGGTACTGGTTGGGCTGGAGGAAGTGGTAGTAGCGCACGCCGGCGCCCGCGGCGAGGCCGTGCATCGCCAGCGACGAGCGCTCCCACGCCGCGACCAGGTCGGCGATCACCTGCTCGTCGTCCGCCGCCCGGTAGGCGGGGCCGTGAACGACGTAGCGGTCGGCGCCGCCGCCGTAGGCGACGGCCCGCCCCTGCGCAATACCGACCGCGGCGGCCGCCCGCCGGTCGAGCCAGCGCCAGAGGTAGTTCCAGGCCACGCTCCGGCGCACGACCGGCCGGGTGAAGCGGCTCGCCAGCTCGGCGCGCCGCCGCTCGAGCCAGGCGGCCTCGCCGAGCAGGCGCTGGAGATGCGGGTCGGCGGCGCCCTGGATGCGGTGCTCCCAGGCGCGGGGGTAGAACGGGTGGACGCCGCCCTCGAGGTTTTCGACCCGCGGCAGCGTGACCTCGTTGAAGCCGTCGAGGTTGACGACGACGTCCGGCGCCTCGCCGCGCGCGAGCAGCCAGGCCAGGGTCATCAGTTGCTGCGGCTGCTTGTAGCCGCCGAGGGCGTAGCTCTCGACCGCCACGCCGCGCGGGCCGGCGATCGGCACCAGCGCCGGCACGAGCCCGCGCTGCCCCTGGAACGCGAACACCATCGCCACCGAGCCGCCGAACACCCCGACCCGGAGCGGCCGCTCCGAGGGCCGCGGCGGCGGGTCGCGGAGGACGAAGAAGCCGTTGTCGGCGACCCTCAGGTTGCTCAGGTCGCGCACCGTGCGCAGGTCGTACTCCGGCGAGTAGACGTAGCCGAGGAAGGGGTGGACGACCTGGCCGGCGAGGTGGCCGGCGAGCCACTCCAGCTCGCCCGGCTCGGCGGCGTCCTCGGCGGCGGCGGTCTCGTCCGGCTCCGGCGGCGGCTGCGGGGCCGGCGCCGCGGCCGCCGCCTCGGCGCGCAGCGTGAACGCCCGGTGGTAGGTGAAGAAGCTCCCCTCGGTCAGCCGCCAGGCGACGAAGCTCGCCAGCTCGAGGGTGGCGCCGAGGCCGCCGGCGAGGAGCAGGGCGAAGAGCGCCCGGGCGGCCTTGCTCACGCCGGTCCGCCTCACCCGAGCAGGAACGAGAGGTCGGCCCCGGGCGCGAACTCGGCGGGCTCGGCGCCGCGGCGGAAGAGGCGCGCCCGGGCCGAGCCGCGGAGCGTCATGCGGTCGCCCTCGACCGCGAGCATCGCCCCCTCGCGCAAGCCGACCACCGGCAGGTCGTTCTCCTCGAGGAACTCGCGGATGCGCTCCTCGCGGGTCTCGCCCTGGTGGGTCGAGGCCGGGTCGGGGTCGAGGTAGTGGGGGTTGAGCTGGAACGGCACGAGAGCGAGCGCGGCGAGGCTCGGCGGCTCGACGATCGGCATGTCGTTGGTCGTGCGCACGGTCGGGCAGGCGAGGTTGCTGCCGGCGCTGGCGCCGAGGTAGGGGACGCCGGCGAGCGCGCGCTCCCGCAGCGGCGCCAGCAGGTCGAGGCGGTAGAGGGTGGCGAGCAGGCGGAACGTGTTGCCGCCGCCGGTGAACACCGCCTCCGCCGCTTCGACCATCCGCCGCGCCGCGGCCGCGTCGTCCCCCGCCTCGTGGAGGGAATCGACGCCGAACCCCATCCGCCCCAGCCGCGCGCGCGCGGTCGCGGCGTAGCGGTCGCGGTCGCGGAGCGCGAAGGGGACGAACAGCACCCGGCGCACCCCCGCGAGCGCGGCGCGCATCTCGGCCTCGCAGTGGTCGAGGTAGCCGCCGCCGTGGAGCGTCGAGTTGCTGACCAGCAGCAGGCGCCGGGCGCCGGCCTCGCTCATGCCACCGCACCGCTCACGGCGCCGCTCACGCGTGGCCGCCCGGGCCGTGGTAGGCCTTCTCGCCGGCCTCGACCGCGACCGGCAGCTTGTTGCCGCGCGGCGGCAGCGGGCAGGTGGCGAAGGCGGTGAACGCGCACGGCGGGTTGTAGGCGCGGTTGAAGTCGAGCGCCATGCGGCCCTCGCCGTCGGGCACCGGCGCGTAGAGGAAGCGGCCGCCGCCGTAGGTCGTCTTGCCGTTGGTGGCGTCGCCGAAGACGAAGAACAGCTCGCCCTCGGCGGGCTCGCCGATGGCGTCGAGGCGGTAGGTTTGGCCGTCGAGCCGGAACACCGCCTGCCCGGGCGAGGGCTCGTCGTACACGGTGCCGATGATGTTCGGCACCGGGATCGTCTTCGGCGCCGCGTGCGGCTCGAAGCGCGCCTCGACCCGCCAGCCGGGGTCGATCGGGAAGTGGTCGATCCCGGTGAAGCCGCGGCGGGCCGGGCTGTCCGGGTCCTTGACCCGCACGCCGAGCCGGCCGGCGCGGTCGATGACGAAGAAGCGCAGCCCGCCGAGGCCGAGCACGGTCGGCGCGCCCGCGGCGTCGGTGGCGAGCGCCAGCTCCCGGCCCGGCGGCAGCGGGCCCGGCTCCCCGCCCGCGACCACCTCGACGGCGACCCCGGGGGCGGCGCGGAAGGAGACCGCGCCGCCGGCGAGCGTGAACACCCCGACCTCGGTCGGCGCCTGCTCCGCCGGCAGCACGACCACCGCGTCCGGCTGCG
>CAZNIX010000542.1:0-3221 GCA_964573125.1 uncultured Thermoanaerobaculia bacterium | reverse complement strand
CGACCGCGGCGGCCGGCGCCTCGGGGGTCGAGGCGACCGCGATCCCCAGCTCGGCCGCCGCGGCGAGGTCGACGTTGTCGACCCCGGCGCCGACCCGGGCGACGATCGAAAGCGGCGGCGCCGCGGCGCGCAGGGTGTCGCGGTCGAGCCGCTCGGTGCCGGCGATCAGGCCGTCGGCGCCGGCGAGCAGCGCCCGCGCCTCCGCCGGCGTGAGCGTCCGCCCGTGCGGGTTGAGCCGGACCGCGAAGCCGGCCGCCTCGAGCAGCTCGAGCGGCCGCCGCGAGACGCGGCCGAACGTCGAGGTCGACACCGCGACCGTGCGCCGGCTCACGCCTTGACCACCTTCGGGTGCGGCGCGCGGTAGACACCGCGGGCGTCGACGACCAGCGGCGCGTGCTCGAGCACCAGGCCGTAGTCGACCCCGGAGTGGTCGGTGACCACGACCACCGCGTCCTGGGCCGCGAGCAGCTCGGCGGTCAGCGGCTGCGAGACGAGCGGCGGCAGGTCGGGCCAGGTGCGCATCGCCGGCGCCGCGGGGATCAGCGGGTCGTGGTAGGCGACCTCGGCGCCGAGCGCGAGCAGGCGGTCGAGCAGCTCGAACGCCGGGCTCTCGCGCGGGTCGGCGACGTTGCGCTTGTAGGCGATCCCGAGCAGGAGCACGCGGCTCCCGCGCACCGCCCGCCTCCGCTCGTTGAGCGCCGCCTGGAGCTTGGCGACCACGTACCCGGGCATCGCCAGGTTGATCTCGCCCGCCAGCTCGATGAAGCGGGTCGGGGCGCCGTACTCTAGCGCCTTCCACGCCAGATAGAACGGGTCCAGCGGGATGCAGTGGCCGCCCCAGCCCGGGCCGGGGTTGAAGCGCATGAAGCCGAACGGCTTGGTCTCGGCGGCGTCGAGCACCTCCCAGACGTCGATCCCCATGCGGTCGAAGACCATCTTCAGCTCGTTGACCAGCGCGATGTTGACGGCGCGGAAGACGTTCTCGGTCAGCTTGGTCGCCTCGGCGGCGCGCGCGGAGGAGACGACCACCGTCGCCGGCACCAGCTTCTCGTAGAGCGCGCGCGCGAGCGCGGCCGAGGCCGGATCGACGCCGCCGACCACCTTGGGGATCGAGGCGGCGTCGAAGCGCGGGTTGCCGGGGTCCTCCCGCTCGGGCGAGTAGGCGAGGAAGAAGTCGGCGCCGCAGGCGAGGCCCGGGCGCTCGAGCGCGGCGCGCAGGAGGCCTTCGGTCGTGCCCGGGTAGGTGGTCGACTCGAGGACCACGAGCTGGCCGGGCCGGAGGCGCGGCGCGAGCGCTTCGGCGGTGCGCTCGATGTGGCCGGTGTCGGGCTCGCGCTGCGGGGTGAGTGGGGTCGGGACGCAGATCAGTACCGCGTCCGGCTCGGACAGGCGCGCGAAATCGGCGGTGGCCTCGAGGCGGCCGGCATCGACCAGCGCGCGGATGCGCGCGGGCGCGCAGCCGAGCAGGTAGCTCTCGCCGGCGGCGAGCGCGGCGACCTTGGCGCGGTCGACGTCGAAACCGAGCGTGGGGAAGCCGTGCTCGCCGAACGCGAGCGCGAGCGGCAGCCCGACGTAGCCGAGTCCGACCACGCCGACCCGCGCCTCGCGCGCCTCGATGCGGGCGAGCAGCTCGCGCGCCCGGCCGCCCACCGCGGTCTCTTCAAGGGGGCCCGAGAAGCGCGGTTCTCGGGGCCCACCCCCCGAGTCGGGCTTCGCCCGCGAGCCCCGTGCGGGGCTCGGCCGCTTCGAGCGACCTCCGAGGGTGCTGACGGCCGACCCCTCCGACGCGCTTAGCGGCGCTGGGGCCGGATCGGCGAGGGGTCGGGCTGGTCGATGATGATCCCGACGCCGGTCGCGAGGGCGACCGGGGCGACGATCTCCTTGAGCTCGAACGCGATCACGCAGGCGCGGCAGATCTCGTCGGCGCGCGGGATCATCAGCTCGTCGACGCGGGTGACCACGCCGTGGCAGGTCCAGTGGAAGACCGGCTTGCCCTCCTGCCAGGGGGCGGACTCGCCGATCGTCAGGTTGTTCGCGGCGCCGGCCTCCTGCGGGGTGAGCGTGAGCGGGCAGTCGGCGGTCACCGGCGTCACCCGCATCGGCGACCGCGCCACCTCCTCGCCGTAGGAGTCGTGGACCGCGGCGTAGTACTCGACCGGCTCGTACTCCAGCCCTTGGAGGAACTGCTCGAGCGTCGGGTCGTCGCGGCCGATCATCCAGTCGCGGGTCTCGGCCTTGCCGATCTGGGCGCGCTCGGCGATCAGCTCGGGGTCGAGGTCGATGTTGGGATCGCGGTGGTCGGACAGCTCCTTGGCCTTCCACCACGCCGCCCAGCGCCGGTCGGACTCGAGCTGCGGGCGCTCGGCGCGGGCGTTGCGCGCCAGCTCGTGGCGCGGCAGCGGGTGGTCCTCCGGCTGCGGCAGCGCGGTCCACCAGCGCCCGTCGGTCGCCTGCATCGGCACCCAGTAGAAGTCCTCCACGTGCTCGTTGAGGCGGCGGAAATGGAGGCGGACGGTGTAGCCCGGCGCCCCGCCCTCGAGGTCGGCGCGGACGGCGCCGTGGCGGCCGAGCGGCAGGCATTCGAGCTGCTCCGCGGAGACCCGGGTAGCGGCCGGCTGGGCCGCGGCGGTGGCCGCCAGCGCGACGAGGCCGCAGCAGGCCAGGCCGGCTCTGCGCAAGATCATCGAACCATCCCTCCGTCCGGCAACGCGATCGTCGATCACAGCGGAGTCCAGGACCGGCGACATTCTACCGTTTGCGCCCGGAACGTCAATGTCATCCATAGTTTGGCATATCCCGAACTGGATCGGGCCGCGTCACTCGGGGCGCGCGCCGAGGATCTTGACGACGTAGTCCTCGACGAACGGGGTGCGCCGCAGGCTGGGCAGCGCGCGCTCGAGGACCTCGGCGGCGGCCTCCAGCCGGCCCGATTCGTAGAGCGCGACCGCCTGGTAGAAGAGCAGGTCGGGCCGCCCGGCCGGCGGCTCGCCGCCGCGCTCGAAGTAGGCCGCCGCCGCCTCGAACCGCCGCGCGCGGTACGCGATCTCGGCCGCCAGGAGCTGGGCCTCGGCCGAGCCGGGGTTGCGGTCGGCGACGTCCCGCACCGCGGTGAGCGCCGGCTCGATCTCGTTGACCGCGCGGGCGCTGGCGAGGGCGGCGCGCCCGGCCTCGAGCCGCCCGCGGTCGGCGGCGGCCAGCGCCGGCGGCGGCACGGCGGCCGG
>CAZNIX010000541.1:0-3236 GCA_964573125.1 uncultured Thermoanaerobaculia bacterium | reverse complement strand
CGCCTCCTTGGCGATCTTCTCCTTCTGCTCGGCCATCCAGGCGACCTTGTACACGAACAGGCGGGCCAGCTCGATCTCGGTGGCCGTGTCGGCCAGCTTGAAGCTGATCCTCGCGAGGCTCTCCGGGTTGGACTTGATCTGGGCGGCGCTCTCGGTGACGACCGCGCTCGCGAGTCCCGCCGCCGTGCCCGCCGAGGCTCCCGCGCCCGGCCTGGTCGTCGAGGAGGTCGCGGCCGGCTCAGCGCTCGAGGCGGGAGGGCTGCTGCCGGGCGACGTGCTGGTCGCGTGGCGGCGGCAGGTCGAGGCGGGCGCTCCGGGTGCGGGATCGGCCGCGGAGGCCGCCGCCGCGGACGCCGCCCCCGGCGGCGGTCTCGAGGCCGCGACCGGAACCGCCGACGCGGACGCCGCACTCTCCGCCGCCGGTCGCTTCGAGGCCCCGTTCGACTTCCGCGCCGTCCAGATGGAGCAGGCGCCCCGCGGGCCGATCGTGCTCGTCGTCGAGCGCGCGGGCGCACCCGCCGAGCTGACGATCGAGAACGGTGAGTGGAACGCGCGCGTCCGCCCGCAACTCGCCGGCGGCGAGCTCGATGCGCTCCGCGCCGGCGAGGACGAGATCGCCGCCGGCCGGGTCGACGAGGGGATCGCGCGCTGGGCCGCCGCCCGCCGCGCCCTGCCGCCCGACTCCGGGGCGCTCCGCACCTGGTGGGGTCTGCGCATCGGCGAGGCGCTCGCAGCCGCCAACCGCGGCGCCGACGCGCTCGCCGCGTTCGAAGAGGCGGCCGCCGCGGCGCCGGATCCCCCGGCGCGGGTCGCCGCGCTCGAGGCGCTCGCCGGCGCCTGCCAGAACCAGCGCGACCTCGACCGCGCGGCCGAGGTCTACGGCCAGGCGCTGCGCCTGCGCGAGGCGACCTGGGGCGAGAGCCTCGAGCTGGCGCGCGGCCACCATCAGCTCGGCAACGTGGTCTGGGCGCAGGGCCGGCTCGAGGAGGCCGAGGAGCACTACCGGCGCTCGCTCGGCCTCCGCGAGCGGCTCGCGCCCGGGAGCCTCGAGGTCGCCGCCTCGCACAACAACCTCGGCGTCATGGCCTACTACCGCGGCGAGCTGGACGCGCCGGCCGAGCACTACCGGCGCGCGCTCGAGATCCGCGAGCGGCTGACCCCGGGGCACTTCCAGGTCGCGGTCTCGCTCAACAACCTCGGCCTCGTCTACTACGCGCGCGGCGAGCTGGCCGAGGCCGAGGCGTACTACCGCCGCGTCCTCGGCCTCTGGGACCAGCCGGCGCCGGAGCGGCGCGAGCTGCTCGCGAGCGTGCTCGACAACCTCGGCAACCTCGCGTTCGACCGCGGCGACCTCGAGCGCGCCGAGGACTACCACCGGCAGGCGCTCGCGGTCTGGGAGGAGGTCGCCCCGGAGGGGCGCGCGATCGCCGAGTGCGTCGACAACCTCGGCCTGGTGCTGCGCGCGCGCGGCGAGCACGAGCTGGCCGGGGACTTCCTCGAGCGCGGCCTGGTCCTGCGCGAAGCGCTCGGCAACCCGACCTTCATCGCCTCCAGCCTGACCAACCTCGGCGCGCTGGCGAAGGCGCGCGGCGACCTCGCACTGGCCGAGCGCTATCTCGACCGCGCGCTCGCGATGGAGGCGCTCCCCGCCGGGAGCATCGAGCGCGCGAGCCTGATCGGCGACCTCGCGCTGGTCGCCCTCGAGCGGGGCGACCTCGCGCGCGCCGAGGAGCTGCTCGGGGAGATCCTCGCGCGCTACCGCGAGCTGGCCCCGGACAGCCTGCACGTCGCCCGCACGCTCACCCATCTCGCCCGCGGCGCCCGCGCGCGCGGCGAGGGCGGCGCCGCCGCCGAGCGGCTCGTCGAGGCGCTCGCGCTGCAGGAGCGGCTCGCCCCGGAGAGCCGCGACCACGCCGAGACCCTGGCGCTGCGCGCCGCGCTCGCCGCCGAGCGCGGCGAGACGGAGGCGATCGCGTGGCACGAGCGGGCGATCGCGGCGCTCGAGGGCCACCTCGGCCAGGCCGGCGGCTCGCACGAGGCGCGGGCGGGGCTGCGCGCCGATTTCGCCGGCCTCTACCGCGGCCTGATCGAGCTGCACCTCGCCGCCGGCGAGCCGGCGCGCGCGTTCGCGGTGCTCGAGCGCTCGCGCGCCCAGGCCTTCCTCGCCGTCCTCGCCGAGCGCGACCTCGCGTTCGGCGACGAAGTGCCGGCCGAGCTGGAGCACGAGCGCCGGCGCCTGGCCTCGCTCTACGACCGCACGCAGGCGATGCTCGCCACGGCCGTCGGCGAAGACGCCGCGGAGCTGGCTCGCGAGCTGCGCCGCCTGCGCGCCGAGCGCGAGGCGGTGGCGGCGAAGATCCGCGCCGCCTCGCCGCGCTACGCCGCGCTGCGCTACCCCGAGCCGCTCGACCTCGCGGGCGCGCGGGCGGCGCTCGACCCGGGCACGGCGCTGCTCGCCTGGAGCCTGGGCGAGGAGGCCGGCCACCTGTTCGTGGTCACCGCCGGGGGCGGCCTCGCGGTGCACGAGCTGCCGGCCGGCGAGGCCGAGCTGCGCCGGGAGATCGAGACCTTCCGGGCGCTGGTGCAGGACGCGCGCGCCGGCTCGCCACGGCTCCCCGCGCTCGAGGCCGCCGGCCGCCGCCTCTACGACCTCCTGCTCGCGCCCGCGGCGGCGGAGATCGCGGCGGCGGAGCGCCTGCTGCTCCTCCCCGAGGGACCGCTCCACCTGCTCCCCTGGGCGGCGCTGGGGCGGCCGCCGGAGGCCGGGCCGGCCGCGGCGGCGGGCGAGGACTCCTACCTCGCGCAGTGGAAGCCGATCCAGCTCGCGCTCTCGGCGACCGCGTACGCGCAGCTCCGGGAGGGGGGCGGGGCGACGGGGGCGGACGACCGGGGTACCGATGGCGATCCCGGTGCCGTAGAGCCGACCTCAGCCGCCGGAGCCGCGGGCCGGGCGGAGGCCTTCGATCTCGGGCGCGTCCGACGCACGGAAGCCGACGGCGAGCCGGCGGCGGTGGACCCGGGTTCCACCGCCGGCCGGCGGCCGATCCGCGTCGGCGTCTTCGGCGATCCGCGCTACCGGCCCGCGGGCGCGGCGGCGGGCGCGGCCGGCGCCGATCCGGCGTGGACCGCCGCGGCGACCCGCGGCTGCGTCTTCCGGCGGCTGCCCGCGACGCGCGGCGAGGCGGAGGCGATCGGCCGCCTGTGGGGCGACGGCGCCCGGGTCTTCCTCGCCGAGG
>CAZNIX010000540.1:0-3241 GCA_964573125.1 uncultured Thermoanaerobaculia bacterium | reverse complement strand
TGGGGCCCCGCCGCTGAACGCCCAGCCGTACCTGGTCAAGAACATCAACGACGCTACGAGCGGAGTCCCACCAGGGTCGGGTCCCCGCTTCCTCGGTGTGGCGGGCGTTTATGCGATCTTCACCGCCGACGATCCCGAGCACCGCGGCAGACTGTGGGCCGCCGACGGCACTGCGGCCGGCATTCACTCGCTCGCCCCTGACGGCGAACCGGCGCCAGCGTTCGACTGGTCCTGGCCCCTCGGGGACCGCCTCCTGTTCCCAGCATCGGTTTTCCATCTTTGGTCCACCGATGGCACGCCGGACGGGACCGTGCGGCTGACACACGACCGACTCGGGCGCACCTACGATGACATCTGGTCCATCGGCGCCCTTGCCGAGCCGCCGCGCCTGGTATTTGGCAGGTCCAGCAACTGCGGTCCCTGCCTGAACGAGCTCTGGATCAGCGACGGCACACCCGAAGGAACCCGGTTCGTGAAGTCGGTGTATGGCACTTCGCCGACGGCCTTGCTCGGTGGCGAGCTGCTGTTTACGAGCACTTCTGAGATCTGGAGGACCGACGGTACCGCTGCCGGGACGGTGCTCGTGCGCCGATTCAACGAGGAGATCTCGATCTCGCAGCTCGTGGCGCTCGGCGACGGCCGGGCGGTTCTCCTGGCTGACGACGGGGTGTCCGGAGTCGAGCCCTGGGTGACCGACGGCACGCCCGCGGGCACTCGGCTCATCGCCGACCTCCAGCCGGGCCCGGCCGGCGGTTTTTACCTCGGGCCCCTGGTCTCCGACGGCTCCGGCTCGGCGTACCTGGTCAGGGACTCCGGCGACGAGTACGAGCTCTGGCGCACCAACGGCACGGCGGTCGGCACCTACCGGCTGTTCCAGGGCTCCATGATTGTCTGGTCGCTCCAGGCCGCCGGCGAGCGTCTCTTCTTCCTCGCCGACGACGGTGTCCACGGTCTGGAACCGTGGAGCAGCGACGGCACGCTGGCGGGAACCCGGCTGCTCGACCTGTGTCCCGGGAACTGCTCGACTGACGTGGCGGAGGTGAAGGAAACCTCGGTCGGCATCGTCTTCGCCGCCACGAACCCGGCTCGCGGTCATGCGATCTGGAGAACCGACGGTACCCCCGCCGGAACAAGCGTGCTCGCCGGCACTCTGACCCGGGCTCGCTTTTTCGCAGACCTCGGAGGGGAGGCTCTCTTCCTCGAGCAGCCTTCCGGCGTGCCGGCCTTCGCCTGGGCCACCGACGGTGCCCCCGGTGGAACCCGTTCCTTCGCCCTCTCGGGGTTGCGAGAGGCGCCCGCGACGCCGGTGGCGGTGACCGGCGGAGTTGCGTTCTTCAGCGGCGACGACCACGTCCACGGCCTGGAGCCCTGGCGAACCGACGGTACCGCGCACGGGACCTTCCTGCTGGATGACCTCGCGCGCCTGGGCGACGAGGGTTCGTCCCCGCGGTCGCTGACCCTCGTCGGCAACGAGACCTTCTTCGTGGCGACGCGGTCGATGCACGGCCTGTGGAAGACCGACGGCACCGCCGCCGGCACGGAGTTGGTCCGTGACTTCATCCCGGCGGGCGATCCCCTCTTCCGAACCCCCACCGCGCTGAGGGCGGTCGGAAGCGACGTGTTCTTCGTGATCGAATCGCACGATGTGCGCTACACCGCGGAGCTGTGGCGGAGCGACGGCACCGCGGCCGGCACGGTGCGACTCTTCACGGCCGACTTCCCCGATCCGTTGAGTGCCGGTCCAACAGGGCTCGTCGCGTTCGGCGACCAGATCTACGTCTTCGGCCCGGGGCTCTGGAGGTCCGGGCGGATCCCCGGGTCCGAGCGCAAACTCGCGGCGTTGCACTTCAATGGGGGCGCGGGTGTTCTGGGTAGCCGGCTCTACTTCGGCGCCTCGGAGGATGCGGACGAGGATTTTGAACTCTGGACCAGCGATGGTTCGGCAGCAGGCACTCGCCGGCTGCGGGATCTCCTCCCCGGCCGCCCAGCCTCGCGACCTCGCGGGTTCTTTCCGTTCCAAGGGCAGCTCTACTTCCTTGCCAACACGAGCGAGGAAGGAGACGTTGCTGCGCTCTGGCGGACCGATGGGACGGTGGCCGGGACGGAGTCCTTCTTCGTGTTCGATTTTTCCGAATCCGACGGCCGGATTCTGGGGGAGGCTGGCGGGAGGCTCCTCTTCGCGGGGGACGGTGGACTTTGGGCGACGGACGGTGAGACGACAATGGACCTTGCAAGCTTCGATGATGACTTTCACTCAGCCGTCGTCTATCGGAACCTGCTTTTCTTCACCACGGGTTTCGTCGGGGAGATCGGAGATCTCTGGATCACGGATGGAACCCGGGCGGGAACGAGGCCGGCAACGGGTCTCCTCCCCGACGGGCACACACTTCATTCCTTCTCGCGGGCCGGTGACCTGCTGGTGTTCCGGCTGGAGAACCCGTTCGACGAACACGAGCTCTGGGTGACCGACGGGACGGCCGCTGGCTCCCGTCGTATCGCCAGCCTCGCCGGTTTGCCCGGGTGCTGTCCGGCGCGGGGCCTGCTAGGGGACCAACTCCTGCTCGCCGCGAACGATGGCGCGATCGGCGAGGAGCTGTGGGCCATCGACCTCGACGCCCGGCTGCCGCCGTTCGGCCCGCCCGCGGCGCCCGCGGTGCTGCGCGCGGAGGCCTGGTCGGACTCGGGGCTGCGGCTGACCTGGTTCGACAACTCGGCCGACGAGACCTCGTTCCTCATCACCGGCGCGACCGCGGAGGAATCCCTCGGCGGTTCGGTGTCCGTCCCGGCCGGAACCACCTCGGTGATCGTCCAGGGCTTGCCGCCCGAGACGCCGTTCACCTTCACCGTGGCGGCGGTCAACACGATGGGCACCTCCGCGCCGAGCAACGAGGCGAGCGCGGCGCCGCTGCCGGAGGAGACCGGCCCGTGCGTTGCGGACGCCGGGACGCTGTGCCTGCTCGGCGGGCGGTTCGCGGTCTCGGTGCTGTGGCGCGATCAGCACAACGGCGGCATCGGCACGGGCGGCGCGCTGCCGTTCCCGGGCTCGGACCGCACCGGGCTGTTCTGGTTCTTCAACCCGGCCAACGTCGAGCTGATCGTCAAGGCGCTCGACGGCCGGGGGGTCAACGGGGCGTTCTGGTCGTTCTACGGCGCGCTCTCGGACGTCGAGTACTGGGTGACGGTGGTCGACACTGCGCGCCGGCGCGCCCGCACTTACCACAACCGGCCGGGGGAGATCTGC
>CAZNIX010000539.1:0-3254 GCA_964573125.1 uncultured Thermoanaerobaculia bacterium | reverse complement strand
GCGCGCCGAGCGCCGCCACCCCCTGCCGCGCCCGCTCCGGCGACGACTCCGGCGGCGCCCACTCGGGCCGGGTCTTGACCCGCCCGCGCGGGATGCGGCCGGTGAGCAGCACCAGCCAGCCCGCCGGGTTGGGCCGCCCGCGCGGCGGCGTCGCCGGCTCGCGCAGGATGGCGTCGATCGCGTCGAGCACCCGGTTCCCGGTCAGCCCCAGGTGCTCGAGCTGCTGCGCCACCGACCACGCCGAGACCGCCTCGGCCCGGGCGTCGAGCGCCGCGTCCGCTTCGGCGGCGAGCGCCGCCATCTCCCGCCCCTGCTCGGCGAGCCGGCCGAACACCGCCTCCAGCCCGGCGGCCCGGCCGCCGGCGGCGGAATCAGGGACGGATGGGCTCATTGCGGCGCGCATCCTACCGAACCCGCAAGCGCAACGCCCGCCGTGGTTGCGAAGAGGCGGGCTTACGGGCTGTCGAAGACGGAGGGTCGCCGTCCCACTCGCGGCTCGGACCCGCCAGCGGGCGGAACCTGCGGTCGGAAGGTCCAGGACTCCGCTCGGTCAGCTCGCTGCCGCCAGCGGGTTGAGCCACTTGAGGTTCTTGAACCGGCCGAAATCGCCGTCGCTGCTGCACAGGGTGAGGCCGTGCTCGATGGCAAGGGCGGCGAGGTGGGCGTCGGGCACCAGCTCGGCCTTCTCTCCGATCTCCTGGAGCACTCCTGCGAGAACGGTGCGGTGCCTGGCCGTCGGCGCCGGGATCCAGGAGGAGCCGAGCGCCAGCCACTCCTCGACCTGGCGCCAGGCGCGGGTGACCGGGACGGCGCGCTCGAAGATCCGCGGGTTCGAGGTCAGGCGGACGAAGGCGAGGAGCGAGGGCCATGGCAGCCCGACGCGGGGGGTGTCGTTGAGCCGGGCGTCGAGCCAGCTCCGGGCCGCTTCGTGCTGGGGCATGCTCGGGGTGAAGGCGTAGACCAGCAGGTTCGCGTCGACGAGGATCACCGAAAGCCCTCCCCCTCGCCGGCCGCCAGCGCTGCGGCGACGTCGTCGAGGCTGGCGAGGCGGCAGCGGCCGAGGTCGACCCCGGGCGTGCGGTAGCGCTCCGGCGGTTCCGGGCGTCCCTCCAGCTCGCGGAGCCCCTGCCGCAGAGCCTCATTGACGAGCTGCTTGAGGCCGGTTCCGCGCTCGGTCCGGAGGCGCTCGATCTGGGCGGCGACGTCGTCGTCGAGCGACAGGGTGGTTCGCATGCACCAGAGCATAGCATTCCTGATGTTCTGATGTCCAGCCTCGATCGACCCAGGGGCTCCAATGTGGCTCGAGCTGCATCCCGGCTCGCGGGCGGCGCGCGGTAGGATCACGACCCGAGGAGCCGCCATGCCCGATCCCGCCACCTCCTCCCCCGGTCCCGCGCCCCGGCGCCCCGCGGTGTCCGCGATCCTCACCACCTTCAACGAGGAAGCGAACATCGCCGGCTGCATCGAGTCGCTGCTCTGGTGCGACGAGATCCTGGTCGTCGATTCGTTCTCGACCGACCGCACGCCGGAGATCGTGCGGCGGTTCGAGAAGGTGCGCTTCGTCCAGCGCACCTACTACGGCTCGGCGTCGCAGAAGAACTGGGCGATGGGGCAGGTCGCCCACGACTGGATCCTGATCTTCGACGCCGACGAGCGCTGCACGCCGGCGCTCCAACGCGAGATCGAAACGCTGCTCGCGCGCGGGCCGGAGCACGACGCCTTCACGATCACCCGCCGCTGCTACTTCCTCGACAAGGTGATCCGCTTCTCCGGCTGGCAGCACGACCGGGTCGTGCGGCTGGTGCGCAAGGGCACCGCCCGCTACCCCAACCGCCGGGTGCACGCCGACATGATCACCGACGGCCCGGCCGCGGTGCTCAAGAACCCGATGCTCCACTACATGGTCGAGACGCTCGACGAGTACATCCCGCGCATCCTCAAGTACAGCTTCTGGGGCGCGGCGCAGGCCTGGCGCGACGGCAAGCGCGCGGGGTTCGCCAAGGTATGGGGGCGCTCGGCGTGGCGCTTCTTCCGCACCTATGTCGTCCAGGGGGGCTTCCTCGACGGCATGCACGGGCTGGTGTTCTGCATGCTCCAGGCCTACGGCACCTACATGAAGTGGTCGATCCTGTGGGGCTGGCACGTCAACGCCGCCCGCGGCCGCCAGCCCGACCTGCCGCCGTTCGACGACGACGAGAAGGTGTGGCGCGATCTCCCCGACGCCGAACGGGCGCGCGCCGCCGAGGGGGAGGAGGCGGCGGCGCTCCAGGAGACGCGCTAGCGCGCGCCGCTCTCAGGCGGTGGCGTCGGCCCCGCGCGGCGCCTCCGGCATGACGATCCAGAGGACGATGTAGACCAGGGTGCCGGGGAAGCCGGCGGAGAGGATCGAGACCAGGAAGTAGAGCACCCGCACCCAGGTCGGGTCCCAGCCGAGCCACTCGGCGAGCCCGCCGCAGACGCCGGCGATCATCCTGTTCTTCCGCGAGCGTTGAAGGGCCATGCGGTTCTCCCTCTGAAGGTCCGATCGTCGAGGCCGGCTCCGATTGTAGCCGCGGCGCGGCCGCGGTCGGCCGGGATCTCGCGCCTTCCTACGCGCGCGGGGAGGTCCGGGTTCCGGCCGGGCCGCCGCGCCGGCCCGCCGCCTCACCCGAGCCAGGCGCGCGCGAGCCACGCCGCCGCCAGCCCGGCGTAGTTGCCGAGCGCGTAGCCGAGGAGACCGGCCATCAGGCCGGGGAGCGCGAGCGCCGGGCGGCCGCGCGCGATCGCGAGCGCGAGCGCGGTCGAGGGTCCCCCGACCGCCGCCTGCGACGCCACCGCGGTGGTCTCGGCATCGAGCCGCGCGAGGCGGGCGAGGCCGAACGTGAGCACGCCGTGGACGGCGACCACCGCCGCGGTCAGCCAGAAGACCTCGAGGCCGACCTTGGCGATCTCGGCGAAGCGCGAGCCGATGCCGATGGTCACGAAGAAGAGGTTCAGCGCGACCACCCCGAGCGGCAGGGCGCCGCGCAGCCGGCGCACCGGCGGGAGCTGGGCGGCGGCGAGCGCGAGCGTGGTCAGCCACAGGATCGCCACGCCGCCGACCCGCGCCGCCAGCGCCTCGGCGGCGAGCAGCAGCCCGAGGCCGAGGGCGAGCAGGAGCGTGACGTCGAGCGGCCGCAGCGGCTCGCCGTGGAGGCTCGGGAACCCCGTCGCCGGGCCGCGGTCCTCCGGCGGCGTCGCCGGGCCGTCGCCGCGTGGTGCGCCGCCGTCCGGCG
>CAZNIX010000538.1:2849-3273 GCA_964573125.1 uncultured Thermoanaerobaculia bacterium | reverse complement strand
GAGGCAGCAGGCGACGAGCCGGCCGCCGGGCGCGCGGAACTCGATCAGCCGGGTCTCGATCGGGCTGTCCTCGACCATGGAGCGGTACTCGTGGAAGCGCATGCCGACCATCTCGCCGTCGCCATGCCGGCTCTCGAGATAGCGGGTGAAGAGCTGATACTGCTCCGGGGTGCCGCGGTTGGGCTGCACCGTGACGTGGAGGTCGAGGTTGCGGCTGGCGATGCGGCGCAGCCCGCGGCTGGGGACGAAGGCGCCGACGACCACCCGGACGGGGACGCAGGCGCTGCAGCCGGTGCAGGCCGGGCGGTAGGCTATGGAGTGGCTGCGCCGGAACCCGGCCCGGGACAGCAGCTCATAGGTGGCCGCTGCGCGGAGCCCGGCCAGCTCGGTCACCCTCCCCAGCCTTCGCAGCGTGGCCTCGGCG
>CAZNIX010000538.1:0-2839 GCA_964573125.1 uncultured Thermoanaerobaculia bacterium | reverse complement strand
TTCCATCCGATCCGCCAAGTAAGGGCAAGGCAGCTCGGTGGTGACGAGGAACGGCAAGGGCTGGCTACGGCTGTGGATGCTCATGGCTGCCAGGGTCCTTTGCGCGGCCGGAATGCCGACGGATACGACAGTATGACGCAGCATCCCGCGACGTGACCAGAACCTATCTGCCGCCCCGCCTATGCCGGCGGCAGCGCCGGTCCAGCCGTAGCGCTGCGGATCATCACCGTTCCCGACAGCAGGTCGTGGATGGTCCGGCGCCGGGCATTGAACAGCACGACCAGGAGGATGAGGCTGCCGGTCAGCCCGACCGTGGCGTAGAACAGCACCGCCATCAGGAGCGCCTGGACAACCGTCGGTCGCTCGCCGGTCCAGCTTCGCACTTCGACGCCGAACAGACGCATGCCCCAGGTCGAGGAGTGGCGGCCGCCGACCAGCAGCGTGTGATAGGCGAGCGGCAGGATGGCGAGACCGATGGGGACCAGGGGCAGCAGCAGGCCGAACGACAGGACCCCGGCGACGGTCAGCGCCGTCCAGGCGGCGACCGACAGGGCCGCAAGGATGGCGAGGTCGAAGAAATAGCCGAGCGTGCGGCGCCAGACGACGCCGTCATACAGCTCGGGATGGGCGAGAGGATCGGGCGGCTCACCGCGCCAGGCGAGTTGTCCCGGAGGCGGGGCCGGGAGATGTCCGGCGGGCGGCATCGCCTCCTCGCTGTTGCCGGCGGCACGGCTGGAGCCTCGGGGGTGTGCTCGCCGGGCGACGGCTCCGGGCGGCGAGCCGGTGGCCGCGGACCGCCGGACGTCGGTGCCGGCGGAGCCGGGCCGCCGAGCCCAGGGTTGCGGTCGGGCGCGGTCACGCCGGCTCCTCCTCGCCGCCGCTCGGGGTCCCGAGCTCGGCCAGCGCATCCTCGACCGTCAGCACGCCGGGCTGGCCGAGCAGGCGCGAGATCTCGGGCTCGAACGGGGTGCCCGGGAGCACCGCCGCGGGCGAACCCTCGGCGGTCACGCGGCCGGCGTCGAGCAGCACGGCCCGAGAGGCGCAGGCGGCGACCAGCTCGGCGTCGTGGGTCGCGACCACCACGGCCGTGCCGCCCGCGGCCAGCTCGCGCAGCAGGCGGGCGAGGCCGGCCTTGGCCGGGGCGTCGAGGCCGCGCGTAGGCTCGTCGAGCAGCAGCGCCGGCGGCTCGGCGGCGAGGATGGCGGCGATCGCCGCGCGCTGCCGCTCGCCGCCCGCGAGGTCGCGCGGGTCGGCGCCGGCGAGGTGGCCGACGCCGAGCCGCCCGAGCAGCATTCCGGGATCGCCTTCGGAGAGGCCGTGGGCGCGGCGGGTGAAGCGCACCTCGTCGGCGACGCGGTCGGCGAAGAGGAGCCGCCCCGGGTTCTGCGGCACCAGGCCGACGCCGCGCGCGATCTCGTGCACCGGCCGGCCGGCGAGCGGCCGGCCGAGCGCCTCGACCTCGCCCTCGTCGGGCCGCACGAGCCCGACCAGCGCCTTGAGCAGCGTGCTCTTGCCCGAGCCGTTGGCGCCCAGGAGCGCCACCACCTCGCCGCGGCGGACGGTGAGATCGGCGCCGGCGAGCGCTTCGGCGCCGCTCGCCGGGTAGCGATAGCGGAGGGCGCGGGCGACCAACAGCGGCTCGGCGGGAGTGGGAGGCGACGACAGGTCCGGCTCCCCGCCCGCCGCAAGCTCTGCATCGGCGTTGCGTTCTTCGACGCGCGAGCCCCGGCCGACGGCCGCTTGCGAAGCTCCCTGTTCGACCGATCCGTCCAAGCGACCCCGAGCACGAGGAATCGTCCGCTCGCCGCCGGCCTCTCCTGGCCCATGCCCGCCCCGTGCCCGGCTCACCGCGAGCCGCTCCCGCCATTCCGGATCCTCCGCCAGCCGCCGCCTCGCTTCCTCCAGCGTCAGCGGCGGCGGGTCCCAGCCGAGTGCGCGGCCGAGGTGGGTGACCGGCGGGGCCAGGTCGCTGCCCGCGAGCACCGCGGCCGGCGGCCCGACCCGGGGCGGCGCTCCAGCGGCGGGGAAGAGGCAGGCGCGGTCGGCGTGCTCGATCACGCGGCCGAGGCGATGCTCGGCGACGACCAGGGTCAGGCCCTCGACGCGGTGGAGGCGGTCGAGCAGGTCGAGCAGCGCGGCGACGCCGCCGGGGTCGAGCTGGGAGGTCGGCTCGTCGAGCGCGACCAGCGGCGGCCGGAGCGCGAGCGCGGCGGCGAGCGCCACCCGCTGCCGCTCGCCGCCCGAGAGGGTGTCGACCCGCCGCCGGGCGAGCGCCGCCACGCCCAGGCGCTCGAGCGTCTCGCCAACCCGGCGGCCGATCTCGGCCGGCGGCAGGCCGTGGTTTTCGAGCGCGAACGCGACCTCGTCCTCGACCCGCTGGGCGACGAGTTGGGCTTCGGGGTCCTGGAAGACGAGGCCGACCACGGAGGCCATCCCGGCCGGCGCCGCCGCCACCGGATCGCGCCCGGCGACGCGCAGCCGCCCGGCGAGCGTGCCGCCGTGGAAGTGCGGCACCAGCCCGTCGAGGCAGCGCAGGAGCGTGCTCTTGCCCGATCCCGAGGGACCGGCGACGAGGAGGCGCTCGCCGGCCGCGAGCGCGAGATCGACCCCGGCGAGCGCCGGCCTCGCGGCGCCCGGGTAGGCGTAGCGGAGACCGGCGATCTCGATCACGGCGCCGGACCTCCGCGGCGGATCCCATCCCCCGGGCCGGGCCCGGACTGCGCTGCCGGCTCGGACGCCGGAGCGCCGCCGGTCGGCCCGGCCGCGGCCGGTGCGCCCGCCGCCGGATCGCGAGCGGGCGGCTCGCCGGCATCGCCGCCGCCGTCACGCGTCGTCGTCG
>CAZNIX010000537.1:0-3279 GCA_964573125.1 uncultured Thermoanaerobaculia bacterium | reverse complement strand
CGGCGCCGCGGCCGCCGCGGCCCCCGGCCCGGCCGGCTCGAGGTGGGCCACGCGCGCCACCGAGGCGGCCCCGGGGTTCTTGTCCACCGCCGCCGCCAGCAGGTGCGCCGCGGCCGCGGTGGCTCCGGCCTCGCGCAGGCGGAGGACGGCGCCGGTGATGAAGCCGAGGTCGCCGGCGTCGAGGTCGAGCGCGCGCTCGTAGACCTTGGCCGCCTCGGTCGGACGGCCGTGGCCGATCATCAGCTCGGCGATCGAGCCGTACTGGGCCATCGCCTTTTCCGTCAGCTTCTGTTCGTGGTACAGCTCGGCGAGCTTGGCCCGGTGGCTGGGGTCGTCCGGCTCCAGCTCGACCATCCGCTCGTAGATCGACAGCGCCGAGGCGCGGTTGCCGTGTTTGAGGTACCACTCGGCGACCACCTGGTACTGGCTGCGCGCTTCGTTGATCAGCCCCTGCCGGTGGTACAGCTCGGCGAGCTTCTCGTAGATCTCGAGCCGGTTGGGGTCGAGCTTCTGGATCTTCTTGTAGATCGCGATCGCCTTGACGAAGAAGCCGTCGTCGGTGTAGGCGTCGGCGGTCTGATTGAAGAGCTTGATCGCCTCGTCGGGCCGGCCTTCGCGGACATAGAGGTCGCCCATCCGGTTGAGCGTGTTGGTGTCGTTGGGCTGGTCGCTGAGGACCTTGCGGTACTCCTTGATCGCGGCCTCGATCTTGCCGCGCGCGACCAGCTTCTCGGCGGTCTTGACCACCTGCTCGCGGCGCACCGCCATCAGTTCGCTCCCGGCGCCGCGCCGGCGCGCGGCAGCACCGAGCGGAAGGTCAGGCGGTGGACCGGCGACGGCCCGCGGTCGGCGAGCGCCTCGAGGTGCTCGGGCACCGCGTAGCCCTTGTGGTGGGCGAAGCCGTAGCCGGGGTGCTCGGCGTCGAGCGCGACCATCATGCGGTCGCGCTCGACCTTGGCCAGGATCGAGGCGCAGGCCACCGAGTAGCTGATGACGTCGCCGCGCACCACCGGCAAGCACGGGAAGCCGAGCCCGGACAGCGGCACGGCGTCGACCACCGCGCAGCGCGGCGCCGGGCGGAGGCGCGCGAGCGCCGCCCGCATCGCCCGGCGGGTGGCTTCGAGGATGTTGATGCGATCGATGACATCGGGCGGCACCGCGACCACGGCGGCGGCGAGCGCGGCGCCGCGGATCGCGGCGGCCAGGCGCTCGCGCTCGGGGGCGGCGAGGAGCTTGCTGTCGTCGACCCCGGGCACCAGACGCCGGGGGTCGAGCACCACCGCCGCCGCCACCACCGGCCCGGCGAGCGCGCCGCGGCCGGCCTCGTCGACGCCCGCGACCGAGGCGTAGCCGGCCTGGACCAGGCGCTCCTCGAGCCCGCACAGCAGGCGCAGGCGAAACGCCTCGGCGATCAGGTCGGCCATCGTGGTCACGGCCAGCGCTGCTCCCCCGCCGGCCGCCCGACCGCGCCCGCCGGGCGCGGCGCGGAGGCCGGCGCGTCCCGTTTCGGGGCCGGCGTTCGGCCCCGGCGCTTATTCCTGGCGCTCTTCGATGCGCGCCTTCTTCCCGCGCAGCTCGCGCAGGTAGTAGAGCTTCGCCCGCCGGACCTTGCCCTGGCGCACCACCTCGATCCTGTCGATCACCGGCGAGTGCAGCGGGAAGATCCGCTCGACGCCGACGGCGCCGGACATCTTGCGGACGGTGAAGGTCTCGCGGGTGCCGCCGCCGCGGCGGGCGATCACCACCCCCTGGAAGACCTGGATGCGTTCCTTGTCGCCCTCGATCACCCGCACGTGCACGCGCACGGTGTCGCCCGGGCGAAACTCGGGCCGGTCACCGCGCAGGTACGGGCTCTCGACGTTCTGCAGCTTGTTCATGGCTCGTTCCTCGAAGTCTCCCCCGCCGGGCGCCGCCGGCCCGGGGAGGCCGCTCGCTCAACGCGGGTCATTCATTATCTCGTAGCGCCCCAAAGGGGCGCAAGTCTTTGTGCCGGGGGGCTTTTCAGGCCCCCTCCCCCGAGTCGGCGACGCGGGCTCGGGGCCGGATCAGCCCCGGTCGCGCTCCTCCTGCAGGGCGGCCAGCTCGGTGCGCTCCTCGGGGGTCAGGCGCGCCGAGGCCAGCAGGTCGGGGCGCTTGGCGAGGGTGGCGGCGAGCGCCTGGCGGCGGCGCCAGCGCTCGATCGCCGCGTGGTCGCCGGAGAGGAGCACCGGCGGCACGGTCAGGCCCGCGACCTCGGGCGGCCGGGTGTAGTGCGGGTGGTCGAGCAGGCCGCGGCGGAAGCTGTCGCGCTCGACCGACTCGGGCAGGCCGACCACGCCCGGGATCTGCCGGCTCACCGCCTCGATCACCACCATCGCCGGCACCTCGCCGCCGGACAGCACGTAGTCGCCGATCGACAGCTCCTCGTCGACCACGGTCCGGCGCACCCGCTCGTCGACCCCCTCGTAGCGGCCGCAGAGCAGGAGCAGCGCGCCGCGGCCGGCCAGCTCGCGCACCCGGGCGTCGTCGAGCCGCGCGCCCTGGGGCGAGAGCAGCACCCGCCAGGGCGCCGGCGCCGCGGGGTCCGCGGCCGCCGCCGCCGTCACCGCCTCGACCGCGGCGACCGCCTCGACCGCCGCGATCCAGGGCGGCGCGGTCATCACCATGCCGCCGCCGCCGCCGTAGGGCTCGTCGTCGACGCTCTTGTGGCGGTCGGAGGTGAACTCGCGCAGGTCGTGCACCGCCACCGCCAGGAGCCCGCGCTCGATCGCCCGTCCGACCAGGCTGGTGGCCAGAAACGGCGCGAACAGCTCGGGGAAGATGGTCACGATGTCGATGCGCATGTCTCCACCAGCCCCGGCGGCAGCTCGACCTCGATCACGCCCGCCTCGGGGTCGACGCGGCGCAGGAACTCGCTGACGAACGGCACCGGCAGCCGCCGGCGCCCGTCGTCGACCACCAGCAGCAGCCCGCCGCCGTCCTCGACCAGGTCGACCACCGCGCCCAGGTCGCCGGCCGCGCGGTCGCGGCAGCGGCAGCCGAGGAGCTGGTAGTGGTACCAGCTCCCGGCCGGCGGCGGCGGCACCTCCGCGGCCTCGACCGCCAGCCCGAGCCCGCGGAGCTTCTCCGCGGCGGCGCGGTCGTCGATCCCCTCGAACTCGACCAGCGCGCGGCCGCGGTGCGGGCGGCTCGCGGCCACCCGCAGCGCCCACGGCGCCGGCGCGTCGACCTTCGCCGACTGGTGGGGCTACAAGTACGAAGTCATCGACGCGATCCCCTTCGCGGGCGAGCAGCTCGCGG
>CAZNIX010000536.1:0-3300 GCA_964573125.1 uncultured Thermoanaerobaculia bacterium | reverse complement strand
GCCGAGGTCGCGCGCGAGCGCCGGGTCGTCGGCGAGCCGGCGGAGCGCGGCGGCGAGGGCGGCTGGCGAGCCGGGCTCGACTAGGAGGCCGCCGCCGGTCGCCTGGATCAGCTCCGGGAAGGCGCCGTGGCGCGGCTCGACCACCGGCACGCCGGCGGCGAGCGCCTCGAGGACGTACAGGCCCTTGGACTCGCGGTAGACCGCGGGCACCGAGAGGACGTCGAGCCGCGCGAGGAGCGCGAGCTTGCCGGCGCGGTCGACCTCGCCGCCCATCTCGGCCTGCGCGGCAAGGCGGGCCGCCGAGAGGTCCTGACGCAGACCCTCGACCCACGCGCGGTCGCGCGGGCCGATCCAGCCGGCGACCGCGAGCCGCGGCGGCGGCCGGTCGGCGGGCCAGCCGGTGGCGAGCAGCCGGAACGCGTCGACCAGGAGGTGCAGCCCCTTCTCCGGACACTGGCGGGCGAGGTAGCCGACGGTGAACGGCGCCGGGCCGCCGTCGGTCCAGCGGCTGGCGCTGCGGGCACCGGCGCCGGCAATTCCCGGCGGGAGCTCCTGCGCCGGCGCGCCGGTGGCCACGCCGTCGGGCTCGCCGGCCTCCGCGGGTTCGGGAGCGCTTCCTGCGCCGCCGACGGCCGCCGTCGAAAACCCGTCGAGGTTGATCCCGAGCGGCACGACGTGCACGCGCTCGCGCGCGACGCCGAGGATCTCGGCCATCCGGCCGGCGTAGTCGAGACTCGGGGCGAGGAAGCCGTCGGCGTCGGCGGCGCGCCGGCGCAGCTCGGCGAGAACCTCGCCGTGCCAGGGCTCCTCGAGGCCGTCGAGGAAGAGGTCCTCGCCGGTCAGCCCGCACACCACCGGCACGCGGAGGGCGCGGCGGATCGGCCCCGCCATGCCGAGGAAGAGGGCGTTGGCGAGCTGCACCAGCTCGGGGCGGAACTCGCCGAGCCAGTCGATCAGCTTCGCCAGCTCCTTGGCCTGGCGGCCGTCCTCGCCGCGCAGCACGGAGAGGGTCAGCGCGCCCAGCTCGTGGGCGTCGGTCGAGCCGGCGAAGCGGCCGACCTGGCCGAGCAGCGCCGGGCGGTCGAGCAGGCGGTCGAGCGCCGCCGGGGTGTGGCGGAAGAGCGCGCTCTTCTGCTGGAGGTAGACGTTGACGGCGCCGTAGAAGACGCGGCCGAGCGAGACGTCGGGCTCGTCGGTGCGCAGCGGCGTGTAGGTGGGGAGGAGCGCGACCTCGTGGCCGGCGGACTGGAGCGCGGCGGCCAGGGTGTTGTCGTGCAGGCAGCTCCCGCAGTACATGCCGGCGGCGCCGGCGGCGACGTAGGCGATCCTCATAGCTGCTCGGTTTCCGGACCGCCGGTCCGGTCCGGGAGGCGGAGAAGGGAGTTGCCGGTTGAGCCGCCGGTCCGGTCCGGGAGGCGGAGAAGGGAGTCGCCGGTTGAGCCACCGGTCCGGTCCGGGAGGCGTCCTCCCGGGGGACGGGGCGCGCTCGGAGCAGGCGGGTTGCGCTCGGCGCGCCCCTCGACTGCCCCCGCGCGCGGCCCCTTTGCTCTGCCGTCACGATCCGTTGAGCGCGGGGTCAGACGCCCCCGAAAGGACGCCTCCCGGACCGGACCTCCTCGGGCTGCGGTGGGCATCGCGTTCGCTGGTGCGATGGGGGGCGCCTCCCGGACCGGACCTCCTCGGCCGGCGGCGCCGGCGGAGGTCACCGTGCCGCTCGCGGGAAAGAAGCGGTCGAGGGTTTCGGCGGGAGGCGGGGTGGTGACCAGCGACACCACGGCCAGTGCCAGGGCGGCCGCCGGGACGATCACACCGACCGGCATGAAGCCGGTGCCGCCGAGGGTGTAGCCGGGGTCCTCGGCGGCGCGGACGAAGTAGTAGAGGAAGAGCGCGGCGGCGGTGGCGAGCGAGGCCCAGGCGCCGGCGGCGGTGGCGCGGCGCCAGGCGAGCGCGGCGAGGAAGAGCGGGAAGAGCGACGCGAAGCCGGTGAACGACCAGACGCCGAGGCGGAAGATGCTGCGCTCGACGACCAGCGAGAGCGCGAACGTCACCGCCAACACCAGGGCGACCGCGAGCCGGCCGAGGAGGAGCTGTCGGCGGCCGGCCGCGGCGCCCTCGGCGCCGGCGCCGCCCCGCCCGCCGAGCCCGCGGGTGACGAGCGAGGAGAGCGCGAGCGCCTGGCTGTCGAGCGACGACATCACGGCCGCGAAGACGCCCGCCGCGAGCAGGCCCGCGAGCACGGCCGGGGCGTGGAGGTCGATCGCGCGGATGAGGACCGAGTTCGCGGCCGGGCCCGCGAGCCCGGGGAGGTCGGCGCTCGCGACCACGCCGACGAGCACGCTCGGGAGCCACACCGCGGCGACGCACAGCGGGTAGGCGACGATCGGGAGCTTGAACGCGGCCGGGCTCTCGGCGCTGAGCCAGTGGGCGAAGATGTGCGGGAACGCGCCGACCGAGAGCGGGATCAGCGTGTAGGTCAGGAGTTCGAGCGCCGGCACCCGGTCGCCGTGGACCAGGAGCGCGGGGTCGACCCGGGAGGCGAGCGCGGCGAGCCCGCCGGCCTGCGCGATCACCACGCCCGCGGTGACCGCGCCGAGCGCGATGAAGACCACGGTCTGGAACGAGTTGACCCACGAGGTGCCGCGGATGCCGCCGGCGGCGACGTAGGCGAGGACGACCGCGACCATCGCGAGGCTGCCCGCCCACTGCGGCACCCGGCCGCCGGTGATCTCGGCGAGCGTGATGCCGCCGCCCATCACTCCGATCAGCAGGTACGGCACGAGCAGCGCGACCAGCGCGACGCCGACCGCGAGCGCGAGCGCCGGGCTGCCCCAGCGGGCGCGGACCAGCTCGACCTGGGTGAGGAAGCCGCCGCGCCGGCAGACCGCCCAGGCGCGCGGCGCGACGAAGTAGAAGACCGCCGGCACGACCAGCGCGGAGGACGACGCCATGAGGCTGAAGACGCCGACCCCGCGGTGGTAGGCCTCGCCCGAGGCGCCGAGCAGCGAGAACGCCGTCATGTGGGTGCCGAAGAGGGTCAGCAGCAGCACCACCGGGCCGATCGTGCGGCTGGCCGTGAAGTAGTCCTCGCCGGTGGCCGCGAGCCGGCGGCGGGCGAGCGCGCCGATCGCGAGCACCAGCGCGAGGTAGGCGGCGACGACGGCTTCGGCCACGGCGGGGATCCTCGGCCGGTCAGACCGGGCCGGCGTCGCCGCGGCGGGAGGCGGGCTCGCCGGCGCCGGCGCCCGCCGCCTCGGCCGGAGAGATCCCCGGCGGCGGCCACGCGCAGCGCACCGCGAGCGC
>CAZNIX010000535.1:0-3329 GCA_964573125.1 uncultured Thermoanaerobaculia bacterium | reverse complement strand
GATCGCCGCGAGCGCGATCGGCGCCAGCGCCGGGAGCCGGTTCCCGCTCACCGGATCAGGGTAGCACGGCGCCCGGCGGCCGCGGCGCCGCGCGCCGCCTCAGCTCGGCCAGAGCCAGCCGAAGGTGCCGGCGGTGAGCAGGGCGTAGATCAGGGCGTCGATCAGCGCTCGGATGGTGTTGCCCCAGGGCTGGGCCTTCCAGATCGTGTTGATGAACTCGCCCAGGCCGTAGGCGATGAACGCGACCGTCCCCGCGATCCGGAAGACCGCGAGGTATTCGGCCCCGGCGGAGAGGGTCCGCCCCGCCAGGTAGGCGACGAAGACGCCGACCAGCAGGCAGAAGAGGAACCACAGGACGAGGTGCTTGCCCATGGTCGGCGGGCCGCTCGGCATCACCGAGAGCATGCCGACCGGCCCCTTCTTGAACTTCTCCATCGCCTCGGGCGTGCCCATCTCCTTGGGGCTGGCGCAGTAGGGGAAGAAGTAGTAGCCGGGCGGGACGCCGCGCAGGGCGTCCAGCGCCTTGGCCTCGTCGGGCAGTCGCCCGTAGTCCTTGCGGTGGTAGGTGAGCAGCATGTGCAGGAGCCAGCTCGCGATGAAGACGAGCACCGAGGAGACGACGATCGGGAGCCAGAGCGAGACGATCGAGATCATGGCCAACCCTCCGTTGAGCAGCCGGCGCGGCCGCCCGGATCGGGCGGACCGGGCCGAGGTGGAACGTCCGGGAACGCCCGGCGTCGGCGACCGCCGCCGCCCGCCGGCCATCATCTTCAGCGCGCGAGGTCTCGACTCGGGATTCTAGCCAATCCCGGTCCCGGCCGCGCGAGCGCGGTCAAGGCGGCAGCTCGGCCGCCCGCACCTTCCGCGCCTGTTCCTCGCGGAAGGCGTGGAGCTTCGCCCGCAGCTCGGGCCGGGAGGCGGCGAGGAGAGCGACCGCGAAGAGCGCGGCGTTGGTCGCCCCGGCCTTGCCGACGGCGAAGGTGGCGACCGGGATCCCGGCCGGCATCTGCACGGTCGAGAGCAACGAGTCGAGGCCGGAGAGCTTGCTCTCGACCGGCACGCCGAGCACCGGCAGCACGGTGTGCGCCGCCACCACCCCGGCGAGGTGCGCGGCGCCGCCGGCGCCGGCGATGATCGCCTCGAGGCCGCGCGCCTCCGCCGCGGCCGCGAATTCCCTGACCAGGTCGGGGGTGCGGTGCGCCGACATCACCCGGCACTCGTGCGCGACGCCGAAGCGGTCGAGCGTCTCGTGCGCCGCGCGCATCGTCTCCCAGTCCGAGGCGCTGCCCATGATCACGGCGACCAGCGGCGTGCCGCCATCCGCGCCGCCCCGACCCGCCGCGCCCCCCGCCGTCTCCGCCTCCTTCATCGTTCCGCCTCCTTCATCGCGGGGTCTTGATCGCTCCGCCCGGCCTCGCCCGCCGCTCAATCCAGCCGCGTCACCGTGTGGCCCTCGGCCACGAGCGCGGCGATCGCCTCCTCGACGTGCTCGGGGCCGCGGGTCTCGAGCGTGAACACGATCTCGACCTCGCCGACCTTGATGTCCGCGAACTCCCGGTGGTGGTCGATTTCGAGCACGTTGGCGCCGCAGCGCGCGACCGCCGAGGTCAGCCGCGCCATCAGGCCGGGGCGGTCGCGGCCGGCGACCTCGAGCCGCACGAGGCGCCCGTCGGCGACCAGGCCGCGGTCGATGATCCGCGACAGCATGTTGATGTCGATGTTGCCGCCGCTGACGACCGCGACCGCGGTCTCGCCCGCCGCGACCTGCACCTTGCCCGCCGCGAGCGCGGCCACGGCGGCGGCGCCGGCGCCCTCGGTCAGGGTCTTCTCGCGCTCGAGCAGGAGCAGCACGGCGGCCGCGATCTCGTCCTCGGAGACGAGCACGATGTCGTCGACCCAGCGCTCGATGAGCGGGAACGTCACCTCGCCGACGCGCTTGACCGCGATGCCGTCGGCGATGGTGTCGGCGGCGGTGACGGCGACGATCCGGCCGGCGTCGCGCGACGCCCGCGCCGAGGGCGCCGCCTCGGCCTCGACCCCGATCACGCACACCTCCGGCCGCGCCTCCTTGAGCGCGACCGCGATGCCCGAGATCAAGCCGCCGCCGCCGATCGGCACCAGTACCAAGTCGATCGCGTCGAGCTGCTCGAGCAGCTCGAGGCCGATCGTCCCCTGGCCGGCGACCACGCGCTCGTCGTCGAACGCCGGCACGAACACCCGCCCCTCCTCGTCGCGCCGGCGCAGCGCCTCCTCGACCGCGTCGTCGAAGCTCGCGCCGTGGAGCACCACGCGGGCGCCGTAGCGGCGGGCGTTGCCGGCCTTGACCAGCGGCGTGTGCTCGGGCATGACCACGGTCGAGGCGATCCCGAGCCGGGTGGCGTGGAGCGCGAGCGCCTGGGCGTGGTTGCCGGCCGAGGCGGTGATCACGCCGCGCCCGCGCTCCTCGTCGTCCATCGACAGCAGCCGGTTGAGCGCGCCGCGCTCCTTGAACGAGCCGGTGCGCTGGAGGTTCTCGAGCTTGAGATGGAGCCGCCCGCCGCCCGCCAGCAGCGCCTCGCTCGCCGCCGCCCGCCGACACGGCGTCGAGGCGATCTCCGAGGCGATCCGCGCGCGCGCGGCGCGGACCTCGGCGGCGGTGACGCTGGGGTGGGCGGCCATGGCGGTCGGGACCCGGCGGATCGTACCCGAAACCTGCGCCGCCCGGAGCGCCGGAGGGGAACCCGTCGGGGGGGATTAAGATCGCCCCGTCCGTCGTACGTTGGTCGTGTTCAACGACTCGAAGGAGGGTGGTTCATGCGACACAACGTCCGTCGGATCGGCGTGCTCTCGCTCGGCAAGGTGATGGGCAGCATCTACGCGGTGCTCGGCCTCGTCATCGGCGCGATCTTCAGCATCGTCTCGCTGCTCGGCTCGGTGATCGGATCGATCGCCGCCGAGTCGGGCGAGCCGCTGCTCGGAATCCTGTTCGGGGTCGGCGCGATCGTCATCTTCCCGATCTTCTACGGCCTGATCGCGTTCCTGATGGGGATGCTGATCGCCGCCGTCTACAACTTCGCGGCCCGCTTCACCGGCGGGCTGGAGGTGGAGCTGGCGTGAGTTTCTGGGCGGGGGGCTCGCCCTTCGGGGCGCGGGGCCGGCGGCCGGCGCGTAGTCCGTTTGCGTTACGCTGAAACCTCTGGAGGCACCTCCGTCGATGAACGCAGCGCCGGCGGCGCCGAGCGCGCTGGTCCAGGACGGCGCGCCCGAGCGCTGGCTGCGCTTCGCGGCGCCGGTGGCGGCGGTCGAGGCGCGGGCGGTCGGGGAGGTCGGGCCGGCGCTCGCCGCGGTCG
>CAZNIX010000534.1:0-3339 GCA_964573125.1 uncultured Thermoanaerobaculia bacterium | reverse complement strand
CGGGCGTGTGCGCCGCCCGGCACCCAGCGCGCCGCGAGCCTCCGCGCCCGGCCCCAGGCGAGGAGCAGGCCGGGCGGAAGAGCGATCACGAACCCCGCGGCGGTCACCATCGCGGTCGCCACCAGCCACGCCCGGAGCCCGCCGCTCCGCAGCTCGAGCGCCGCGGCGACCAGCGGCCCGTGCGCGCCGCGGACCGGCTCGACCGCGCCGCGATGGAGCCAGGCACGCCAGAGGCCGGCGCCGGTCAGTCCCGGGCGCTCTTCGGCGTCGGTCCGCGCCTCGTCGTCCGGTGGGATGTCGAAGGGCTCGACCGGCAGCGAGCGGAGGTAGGCGACGTGGGAGGCGGCGAGGACGGCGAGCGAGAGCGCGAGCTGGAGGACGAGCAGGAGCGCGAACACGCCGAGGACGGCGCGCGCGGCGCGCCGGAACGGCTTGCCCGGCCGCGGGCGATCCGCCCCCGGCGGCCGCCGTCTCAGCCGCCGGACCATCCGCCCGGCGAGCACCGCCAGGAGGGCGAGGAGCGCCGCTGCGGCCGTGACCGCCAGGTAGAGGGCGTAGTCGAGCCAGGCGCTCGCCCGCGTCAGGTCGAACGGCGGGTCGCTGCGGGCGAGCGCGACGAGCGCCCGTTCCTCGCGCGCCCGCTCGCGGTCGCCCCGGTGCGCCCAGTAGTCGGCCCAGAGCACGGCGCGGAAGGCATCGCCGGGCGCGACCCCGGCGATCTCGCGCAAGCGCCGCCACCAGAGGAAGCGCCGCTCGGGACCTTGCCCGGGCCCCTCGTGCAGCCAGTCGCCGGCGGTGATCTCGCGCTCCACCCAGCGGCTGGTCGCGATCGGCCTCGGCAGCGCCCGGCGCTCTTCGAGCGCCCGCCCGTAGAGGCGGTCGGCCCACTCCGGCTGGCCGAAGTCCTCGTGCATCGACGCCATCCAGAGCAGCTCGTAGTAGGGCACGTCCCAGCGGGCGCCCCGCCACACCATCCGCCATTCCGCCTCGGCCTCGGCGCGCCGCCCCTGCGCCCACAGCGCCTGGCCGAGGAAGAAGCGGTGCCAGGGCTGGGTCGGATCGGTCGCGGCGGCGCCGCGCAGGGCGGTCTCCAGCTCCTCCGGGGTGAGCGGGAGCCGGTGGTCGATCTCCGGGCCGACGGCGAACGGGGCGACCCGCCCCGCCGACGTGTAGTTGAAAAAGTTGGACGGCAGGTAGGCGCCGCCGAGGATCCCGGCCCAGCGGCCGGAGAGCGAGTGCGCCACGCGGTAGCGCGCCCCGAGCCGCGGTCCGGCGAGGCGGATGCTCGGCGCGCCGTGGAAGTCGATCCGCAAAGCGTCCCGGTCGGCGGCGAACCCGTTCGGGGTTCCAGGGAGCAGGTGGCGCTCGAGAATGGCGCCTGAACCGAGGTCCCAGGCGAGCAGGTACCCGGTCAGCCAGTAGAACCGCGGGTTGCCGTCCGCGAGCGCCGACGGCACGCTCTCGGCGCCGTAGAGCCTGCCGCCGTGGAGGCGGCCGCACAGCGGCTGGTAGCCGGGGTCGAGCCGCTCCGCGAGGCGGTAGGCCTCCACGGCCGCGAGCGGCCGCCCGGCGATCAGCTCGAGGTCGCCGAGCAGCGCGAACATCTCCGCCGGCGGCGGCTCGAGCGGGTCGAGGATCGGCCACGCCTTCGGCAGCGCGCCGGCGAACCGGCGCGCCAGGTCGTGGCCCGCCGCCTGCGCGACGTCGTCGAGGTAGCGGCGCAGACGGTCGTCCCCGCCGCGCCCGACCGGCCGCTCGGCCAGCGACCGCTCCCACCGATAGCTCGCCGCCCGCCGCTCCGCGCGCGCGAGCAGATCGCCGAGCGCCTCGGGCTCGACGAAGGTCAGGTCGTCGCATTCGATCTGCGCCAGCGAAGACGGCCGGCGCGCGGCGTCTTCCTCGCCGCCGACCGGACGAAACGGATCCCGCCGGCCGCTCGGATCGCCGTCGCCCGCCGCGCGACCGTCGGCACTCGCCGCCGGCGCGGAGGGAGCGCCGATCCAGCGCGGGTCCACCTTGCGCACGACCTCCTGGAACGGCTGGAGCGCCGTCGGATCGAGGACGATCCGCCGGAACGTCACCGTCCCCCCGGGGTCGATCGCCACGACGTCGCCGTCGTAGATCGCGTCGCCGGGTCGGATGAAGTGGCGGCCCTGGGGGGTGCGCACCTCCGCGACGGTCGCCCCGGGATAGGCGAAGAGGGCGTCGGGCTCGAGCTCGTCGATCAAGAGGCCGGGAACGCCGGTCGGACGGGGGCCGATGCTCCGGCTCCGCGCCGCCCGCGCGAATCGTGGGGTCGACGGGTCGACGAAGGGATCCCGTCGCCCGCCCGGGTCGTAGGAGTCGGTCGCGGGTTCCTCATCCGGCCCGTCCAGGATCCGGTCGAGGTCGGTCCCGGCGGCGGTCGCCGGTGCCGGACCGCCGGCGGACGCCCACGGCGGCGGCGCCGGAGGAACCGCCGGAGACGGCGGGGCGGCGACCCCCAGCTCCCGCGCCAGCGCGCGGGCGATGCTCCCGTACGAGGTGAAACGGAAATCCACGCTGCCGAAGGCCGCGGTCCAGGAGACGAGGGTCCCGCCGAGATGTTCGCCGTCGAGCCAGCGGAGGGCGGTAGGGAGGGGGTCCGGCGCGCCGGCGAGGTCGCGCGCGGACTCCTCGGCCAGCTCGAGGAAGAGGCGGGGGGCGCTCTCGACGGTCAACTCCCAGCGCCACGGGCTGGAGCCGTCCGTGCCGGCCGGCTCGGTCGCCTCCAGCGCGTGGACCTCGACCCGCCGGTTCCAGCGGCCTCCCACCGCCGGTCCCGGCGGCTCCGCGAGCGGCCGCGATCCCGCGTCCCGGCGAGCCGTGCCCGGCTCGTCGCCGGCGAGCACCCAGGCGACGGGCTGGTAGGGCAGGTGCGGCGCCCCGGTCACCCGCCGCCTGAACCTCGCCCACGCGACCGTCGGGGTGGCGAAGCCGATGGTGTCGACCTCGCCGTCGGCGAGCCGGTCGCCCTCGCGCACCAGGTAGCGCCGCCCACGGGCGCGGATGCGCGCGACGCCGCCGACCGAGGTCCAGTGGATCTCCTCGACGGCGACCTCGGCGATCGAGACCTCGGCGAGCCGCGGGCCGCGCGCCGGGAGCGAGCGGGCTTCCCTGACGGCCGCCGGCGCGCTCGGGCCGCCCGACCGGCGGCCTCGGGGCGGCAGCGCTCACGTCGGGGGCGGGAAGAGCCACCGGAAGAGCGCGCGCCGGACCGGGAGCGAGGCATACGCGGGCGCCGGCGGCGGCTCCGGGTCGTCCCGACCGGCCGCGGCGCGCGCGGGGGGCGGGGCGGCGAGGACGCCCCCGAACTCGACG
>CAZNIX010000533.1:0-3361 GCA_964573125.1 uncultured Thermoanaerobaculia bacterium | reverse complement strand
CCCCCGCCGGCGCCGGGCGCTTGGCGCCCACGACCACGCGCCCCTCCCGGCGCTCGACCTCGTAGCAGGGGATCGGGTTGAGCGCGGGCGCGCCGACCGCCTCGCCCGTGCGCAGGTCGAAGCAGGCGTGGTGGAGCGGGCAGCGGACGGTCGCGCCGACCACCAGCCCGCGGCCGAGCGGCCCGCCGTAGTGGGTGCAGCGCGCGCCGGTGGCGAACGCCTCCTCGCCCCGGCGCACGAGGAGCACCGCCTCGCCGCGCGCGTGCCCGAGCAGCGACGCGCCGTCCGCCAGCTCCGCCCACGCCACGCCCTCTGCGAGATCCGGACCGGTCAGGGGCTGCGAACCGCTCGCCATGCTCCACCTCCGCGCCGCCGCTCGTCTCCTCGATTCGGCGGCGCCACGGTATCACCCGGCGCGATCGCCCCGCGCGCGCGGGCGCCCGGAACGTCAGGCGAGCAGGACGAAGTCCTTGCCCTGGTAGCCGCGCGAGCGGGCGCAGACCTCGTAGCCCTCGCGCTCGCCGTCGTCGTTGGTGTTGCCCTCGATGGTGTCGAAGGCCTCGGCCCCGGCGGCGGTGAGGAACCCGGTGTGGGTCCAGTCGGTCGGCGTCCGGCGGACCAGGAAGATCGTCCCCGCCGCGAGGGCGGCGCCGGTCGCCTCGCGCTCGGGCAGGAAGCGCCCGGCGGCCCGCGCCTGCGCCGCGAGCGAGTCGCAGGAGAACGAGCCCGCGATCGGCGTCGCGACGCCGAGCGACTCGGCCGCCTGATGGAGCAGGAAGGTCACGAAGCCCGCGCACCACGGCCAGGGCGAGCCCTCGTTGCCCTGCATGTAGAGCCGCACCCAGGGGCCGCGGTTCTGGCCGCCGACCTCGAGCGGATGCCGGTCCAGATGCCGCCGCCCGTAGGTGACGACGACCTCGCCGAGGGCCTGGTCGGCGGCCGGGCGCCGCCTGAGCACCGCGGTCATCGGCGCGACCAGGCGGTCGAAGCTCGCGCCGTCGAGCCTGCCGGTCTCGGTGCCCCCGACGCTCGCCTGGAAGCGCGCGACCGCGCGCTCGGTGACCGGCCCGAAGATGCCGTCGATCGCCACCCCGAAGCCGTGGAGGTTCAGCCACTCCTGGAGGCGCCGGACCGGCGTCCCGCGATCCCCGCGCGCGAGCGGCCGCGCGAGCTCGACCTCGTCGCGGATCCACCGCCTCAGCTCCGCCGTGCTCTGTTCGAAGGTATACACCGCTCGGTCCTCCTCTCGAGTCGCGCCCGCTCGCTCGCTGCCGCCGGCGGACGATCGCGGACGCCCCACCTCGTGGTGCGGGCGCTCAGCCGGCGGGGGCCTCCGCGCCGCCGTCGCCGACCTCCTCGATGACTTCGCTCTCGAGCGACGCGAGCACGATCGCGAGCGGGCGCCCTGCCGCCTGGGCGGCGCGCAGGCGGGCGAGCGTCTCCTCGTAGGCCGGGTGGCTCTTCGGCAGCCGGTAGAAGCGGGCGGACTCGAGGAACGCGACCTCGGCGAACTCCTCGCCTCGGGGCTCCCGGACGTGCGCGACGGTCAGCTCGCGCACCAGGCGGCGGACGGGATCGGTCGGGTCCGAGTCGCTCATCGACGCACCCCTCGGGCCGCCGATCCTACGCGCGCGCCGCCGCGGTCCGCGGCTAGCAGGTGACCAGGTTCTTGTACGCGATCAGCGTCGCGTCGGTCGCGGTCAGGTTCGGGTCCGTCGTGAACGCCGTGCCCTGGAAGTTCGCCGGCGAGTAGGCCGTCCCGGGCTGGATCGAGTACATCGAGACGTTGGCCCGCGCGCTGCACGTCGTGTTCTCCTGGGCGGCCAGCCACGAGCTGGCGAGCACCGGCTTGTCGAACATCCCCGGATCGATGACCAGCGCGAGCGTCAGGCTCCACGGGCCGAGCTTGACCCGCACCCGGACCAGCGGCGCGACGTGGTACCACCACTGGACGCAGCAGCCGCCCCACTTGTTCGCCTGCACCGCCAGGACGTCGTCGCCCTGGTTCGCGAAGCTGAAGATCTTCTCGCAGCAGTAGCCATACTTGGTGGTGATGATCCAGCGCATCTTGTGGGCGCGGGCGTAGCAGCCGTCGCGGACGTACTGAAAGGGGATGCAGGGCGTGACCGCGAAGGGCCCGCCGAGATGGCACGACTGCTGGGCGCAGAAGTCGAAGATCTCCTTCGCCTTCTTGTAATTGGGGACGACGCGCTTACACAGGCGGAAGACCGGGACCTTGAGGTAGTGGTCGACGAGGTTGAAGCGCGTCGGGTCGATCTCGCCGACGTCGATGCGGTAGGTCTTCTCCGGCTTGTCGAGCAGCACGCGCTCCTGCTCGAACTTCCGCAGCTCGGCCGGCGAGGGGGACTCGAGCTTCGCGATCAGTCCCCGCCGCGGATCGAGAGTGGCGCGCAGCGGCACGCCGCGGCCGGCCGCCTCGCGCAGGAGGTCGAGCGAGGCCGCGGCGGCGCGCGCGGTCTGCCGCACGGTGTAGATCTGGTGCCGCTCGTTGAACAGCACCTCCACGCCCTCCGCGCCCTTGGGCGTGCGGACGGCGGCGACGGTCAGGATCCCGGTCTCTGGTTCGGTTGCCATGTCGAAGCCTCCTGGTTCGGGCGTTCGGCGGTGACCCGGCGAGATCGCCGCACCCTGCCCCGTCTCGACAGCGATCCACCGGGATCCGGCGCGGGGGGAGGGGAGACGTTACTCCCGAGGCCCGAAGAGCGCGGTGCCGATCCGCACGTGCGTGGCGCCTTCCTCGACCGCGACCTCGAAATCGTCGCTCATCCCCATCGACAGCCACCCGGCCATCCCCGTCCACTCCGGCCGCGCGGCCAGCTCGTCGCGCAGCTCGCGCAGGCGGCGGAACCAGGGGCGCATCCCCTCGGCGTCGGCCGCCGGGGGCGGGATCGCCATCAGGCCGGCGAGGCGGAGGCGCTCGAGGTCGGCGAGCGGGCGGACGGCCTCGCCGAGGCCGGTGGGGGCGAAGCCGTGCTTGGTCGCCTCGCCGCCGAGGTTGACCTCGATCAGAGCCGGGACGCGGCGGCCCAGCTCGGCGAGGTGGCGGTCGAGGACGCGGGCGATCTTGAGACGGTCGATCGAGTGGACGGCGTCGAAGAGCGCGGCCGCGCGGCGCGCCTTGTTCGACTGCAGGGGGCCGATCAGGTGCCAGGCGACGGCGCCGGCGGTGCCATCGGGGGTCGCGGTCGCGCCGGCCGCTGCGGGGCGCGCTTCCAGCGCGACGGCGGCGGGGGCGCGCGCTTCGAGCGCCGCGCGGTGGGCCTCGGCCTCGTCGACGCGGTTCTCGCCGATCACGGTCAGGCCGGCGGCGCAGGCGGCGGCGATGCGCTCGATCGGCTGG
>CAZNIX010000532.1:0-3382 GCA_964573125.1 uncultured Thermoanaerobaculia bacterium | reverse complement strand
CTTTAGCCCCGCCACCGGCGGCGGCCTCGGCGGCGATCTCCTCGACCGCCGCCGCGTCGAGGCCGAGGATCGCGGCCATCGCGCCTTCGCCCGCGGGCACCGCTTCCTGCATCAGCTCGCCGCGCCGGCGCACCAGCGCCAGGGCGTCGCCGTAGGCGAGCGCGCCGGCGGCGACCAGCGCGGAGTACTCGCCCAGGCTGTGGCCGGCGGCCGCCGCCGGCCGCGCCCCCGCGCGCTCGAGCACGCGCAGGATCGCGACCGAGGTCGCGAGCAGCGCCGGCTGGGTGTTCGCGGTCCGGCGCAGCTCCTCCTCCGGGCCCTCCCAGCACAGCGCCGAGAGCGCGAAGCCGAGCCGGCCGTCGGCCTCCGCGAACGCCGCCCGCGCCTCCGGGTAGCGCTCGGCCCACGCGCGGCCCATGCCCACCTTCTGCGAGCCCTGGCCGGGGAAGACCCAGGCCACGCCCCCGCGCGCCTGTGGGCGCGTGTCCTGCTGCCGACGGCTCGGCATCTCCCTCTCCGTCACCCCACCGACCGCCGGGGGCCGAGCAGCCGCTCCTCCTGGCTGTGCAGCTCGGCGACCTTGTCGCGGATCTTGTGGTGCACCTCGGCGGCGACGAACTCGACCGCGCGCAGGATCGAGTTGCGCACCGCGCGCGCGTTGGAGCGGCCGTGGCCGATGAAGCAGCCGCCCTCGATGCCGAGCAGCGGCGCCGCCCCGTACTCGCGGTAGTCGGTGCGCCGGCGCAGGTTGTCGAACGCCGGCTTGGCGAGCAGGTAGCCGATGCGCGTCCGCGTCGAGCGGCTCAGCTCCTCGCGCAGCATGCGGCCGAGCCAGAACGCGAGCGCCTCCGCGGACTTGAGCACGATGTTGCCGACGAAGCCGTCGCAGACCACGACGTCGACCGAGCCGTTGAACACGTCCTGGCCCTCGACGTTGCCGACGAAGTGGAGCCCGGTGGTCTTGAGCACCCGGAACACCTCGCGCGTCTGGCCGCTCCCCTTGCCCTCCTCCTCGCCCACCGAGAGCAGGCCGATGCGCGGCTTGCGCGTGCCGAGCACCTCCTGGGCGTAGAAGTGGCCCATGACCGCGAACTGGCGCAGCAGCTCGGGGCGCGCGTCGACGTTGGCGCCGACGTCGAGGATGACCGCGCGGCCGGCGGCCGAGGGGGAGGGGATCACCGCGGTGAGCGCGGGGCGATCGACCCCGGCGATGGTGCCGATCACCACCTTGGCGACGCTCATCGCGGCGCCGGTGTTGCCGCAGGTAACCATCGCCTGGGCGTGGCCGTCGCGGACCAGCTCGGCGCACAGCGAGAGCGACGAGCGCCGCTTCTTGCGCAGCGGGGTGGTCGCCGGCTCGTCCATGCCGACCACCTCCTCGGCGTGCACCAGCTCGAGCCGCGGCGGCCGGCCGCCGAGCCGGTCCAGCTCCGCCTCGACCCGCGCGCGGTCGCCGACCAGGAGCACCGCCACGCCGTCCCCGGCCGCCGCGAGACGGGCGCCCGCGACCGCGGCGCGCGGCGCGTCGTCTCCCCCCATGGCGTCGACGGCGATCTTCATCGGGATTCCGGTTGGCCGCGCGGGCGGCGCCGCCCCGGGCGCGCGCCCGGGCTCGTGCGCAGGACGGCGGGATCTTAGCAGAGGGTCCGGGGCCCGACCCCGGTGCCGATCGGGCGTCGATCGGCGTACACTTGCGCGTCCGCCGCGCCGCCGGCGGTGCCGAGAAACCAGACCCCGGGAGGCTCCCGATGACGCGATCCCTCGCCCCGCGCCCGCTCGCCCGCGTGCCCGCGCTCGCCCTCGCCGCCGCCCTCGGAGTCCTCGCCGCCGCGCCGGCGGCGCGCGCCGCCGGACCGCGGCCGGCGAGCCCCGAGCCGGTCGACCTCGAGATGGTCACCCGCATCCGCGACGAGGGCTTCCACCGCTCGCGGGTGATGGCGACCGCCGCCGGCCTGACCGACGGCATCGGTCCGCGGCTGACCGGCTCGCCGGCCGAGCAGGCGGCGGCGGAGTGGGCGCAGACCCGGTTCGCGGAGTGGGGCTTGAAGGCCTGGATCGAGGAGTACCCGTTCGGCGAGGGCTGGAGCTTCACGCGCTCCGAGGTGCGCCTGCTCGCGCCCGCCGAAGCGCCGCTGGTCGCGTTCCCCGAGGCCTGGACGCCGGGCACCGCCGGCCCGGTGCGCGGCGCCGCGGTGCGCGTCGAGCTCGAGTCCGACGAGGACCTCGAAGCGCAGAAGGGCAAGCTCGCGGGCAAGGTCGTGTTCCTCGAGGAGACGCCGCCGCCCGAGCGGCCGGAGCGGCGGCCGCGCGCGGAGGTCCATCGCTACGACGAGGACGAGCTGGCGGCGATCGCGGAGTTCGACGTCCCCGAGGGGGAGCGCGGGCCGGACTGGCAGCGCCGGGGGCGCCGGCGCCGGGAGATGGCCGAGAAGCGCAACCGCTTCCTGATCGACGAGGGGGTGGTCGCCACGGTCAAGCTCAGCTCGCGGGAACACGGCATCGTGCGCCTCGGCGCCGGCGGCTCGCGCGGCGAGCCCGGGCGCAGCCGCGGCGTCCCCTCGGTGGTGATGGCCGCCGAGCACTACCACCGGGTGCTGCGGCTGCTCGACGCCGGCACGCCGGTCGAGCTGGAGATCGACCTCGCGGCGACGTTCTACGACGGCGAGCGCCCGGGCCACAACGTCCTGGCGGAGATCCCGGGCGGCGACCGCGCCGCCGAGGTCGTGCTCGCCGGCGCCCACCTCGACTCCTGGCACGCCGGCACCGGCGCCACCGACAACGCGGCCGGCTGCGCGGTCGTGATCGAGGCGGCGCGCATCCTGCGCGCGCTCGGCGTCCAGCCGCGGCGGACGATCCGCTTCGCGCTCTGGACCGGCGAGGAGCAGGGCTTCTACGGCTCGCGCGCCTACGTCGAGGCCCATCTCGCGACCCGCCCGGAGCCGACCGATCCCGAGGAGCTGGCGCTGCCGCGCAGCCTGCGCCGGCCGACCTGGCCGATCGAGCCGAAGTCGGACCACGCCCGCTTCGCCGGCTACTTCAACCTCGACAACGGCGGCGGCCGGATCCGCGGCGTGTGGGGGCAGGAGAACGCGGCGGTGCGGCCGATCTTCGAGGCCTGGCTGGCGCCGTTCGCCGACCTCGGCGCCACCACCGTCACGCTCGAGAACACCTCGAGCACCGACCACGTCCCGTTCGACCGCGTCGGCCTCCCCGCCTTCCAGTTCATCCAGGACGGGCTCGACTACTTCAGCCGCACCCACCACACCCACCTCGACACCTACGACCACCTGCACGAGGCCGACCTCAAGCAGGCGGCGGTCGTGCTCGCGTCGTTCCTCTACCACGCCGCGATGCGCGACGAGCCGCTGCCGCGCCAGCCGAT
>CAZNIX010000531.1:0-3388 GCA_964573125.1 uncultured Thermoanaerobaculia bacterium | reverse complement strand
ATCCACCGGCCATGCCCGAAATGCCGCTCACGAGCCTGCTGGATGCCGCCGCGCGGCGCCGGCCCGACAAGCCTGCGCTGTCGTGGAAGACGGCGCGCTGGAGCTATGCACAACTCTCGGGAGCGGCTGCGGCGCCCGGACGCGGCCGCGGAGCGGCGATGAGCGCCGGCGCCGCCGCCGCGCCGAGCAACCGCGCGATCGCGTCGCGGCTGCGCGAGGCCGCCGACCTGCTCGAGCACCAGGGCGCCAACCCGTTCCGCGTCCAGGCCTACCGCCGCGCCGCCGCCACGGCCGAGCACCTCGACCGCCCGCTGGCCGAGGTCGCGGCGCGCGAGGGGATCGAGGGGCTGGTCGGGCTGCCGACCATCGGCAGCGGCATCGGCCGCGCGATCGACGAGATGCTGCGCACCGGGCAGTGGTCGTTCCTCGACCGGCTGCGCGGCACGCTCGACCCCGAGGCGCTGTTCCGCAGCCTGCCCGGGGTCGGGCCCGAGCTGGCCGGACGTCTCCACGACAGCCTCGACGTCGACAGCCTCGAGGGGCTCGAGGTCGCGGCCCACGACGGTCGCCTCGAAGAGGTGCCGGGGATCGGGCCGCGCCGGGCGGCGGCGCTGCGCGCGACCCTCGAGACCCGGCTCGGCCGCCGTGCCCGGCCGCCGCGGCTCGGCCCCGACGGCCACCGCCCGGGCGTCGGCGCCGTGCTCGACGTCGACGCCGAGTATTGCCGGCGCGCCGCCGCCGGCGAGCTGCCGACGATCGCGCCGCGCCGCTTCAACCCGCGCGCCGAGGCCTGGCTGCCGGTGCTCCACACCACCCGCGACGGCTGGCACTTCACCGCGCTCTACTCCAACACCGCCCGCGCCCACCAGCTCGGCCGCACCCGCGACTGGGTGGTCGCCTACTTCTACGACGACCACCATCAGGAGGCCCAGCACACCGTGGTCACCGAGACCCACGGCCGGCTCGCCGGCCGCCGCGTAGTACGCGGCCGCGAGCCCGAGTGCCTGCGCCACTACGGCGCGATCGAGGGCGGGCGGGTGGTCGGGGGGGAGGGGGCGGGCGGCTGAAAGCCGCCGCAGGTCCTTGATCGCGCGGCGGGTCCAGGAGATCTGCCAGCTCACTGGATGCGGAACCGGCGCTTGACCTCGGCGTGAGGCACGGTGTCCCCGGACCGCGCTTGCCGCCGCGCTTCGGTCAGCCCGCCGTCGCGATTGTCGGTGTCCGGTTCGTCGTCGAGCGGGGCCTCGAGGAGAGCCCGGAGAACCGGATCGCCGGTGGCGCGGAGAGCCGCTAGCACTCTCCGGGCCGTGAACAGGTCGTCGTCGGGAAGGTCATCGACCAGGCTGTGAAGAGTCTCGCGCGGATTCATCCTCGGGCTCCAGCGAGGCCAACATACCACTGACGGCGGCCAGACGGTTCCTCGTGTAGGGTTCGCGGCATGGCACGCGACACCGGCACCCATCCCGAGATCCGCCTCCTCCTCATCCTGCTCGACGAGGGCTTCGAGCGCAAGGCCTGGCACGGGCCGAACCTGCTCGGCTCGCTGCGCGGCCTCTCCGCCGGGCGGGCGCGCTGGCGCCCGGCGCCCGGCCGCCACTCGATCTGGGACCTCGCCGTCCACTGCGCCTACTGGAAGAGCATCGTCCGCCGCCGGGTGAGCGCCGCCGACGACGGGCGCTTCCCCCGCGGCCCGGCGAACTGGCCGGCGCTGCCGGAGCCGGCCGACGAGGCCACCTGGAAGGCCGACCTCCGGCTCCTCCGCGACGAGCACCGCCGCCTGCGCGCCGCGGTCGCCGCCCTCCGCCCGGCCGACCTCCACCGGCCGGCCCCGGGCCAGAAGCGCCCGCGCATCGAGCACGTCCACGGCATCGCGATGCACGACGTCTACCACGCCGGGCAGGTGCGGCTGCTACGGCGGCTGATGGCGGGGTGATCGCGGCGTCTCGGCGGCGACCCGCCCGGCGCGACCGCCGGTGACGCGCTGCTAGGATCCGGTCGGAGGTAGAGCCGCCATGACCTCGGTCGCCAACAAGGCCCAGCTCCTGCAGCGGCTTCGAGCGGGCGCGGGGCCGATCCTCGCCTGCGGCGTCAAGCGGCTCGGCTTGTTTGGCTCGTTCGTCCGCGACCAGGGCAGGCCCGACAGCGACGTGGACTTTCTGGTGGAGTTCCAGCCGGGCCAGAAGACCTACGACAACTTCCTCGCCCTCTCCGGCCTCCTGGAGGAGCTGCTCGGCCAGCCGGTCGAGTTGGTCACGCGGGAGTCGCTAAGCCCTTACCTCGGTCCGAGTATCCTGAGCGAGGCAGAAGATGTCGCTCTCCGGGCGTGAGCACCTCCCGCACATCCGTGATCATCTGGCAGCCACGGCCGCTGCCACCGCCCCCGCCAGCTCGTCGTCTCCGGCCGCCGCGGCCTCGGCGGCGGGCTCGACGCCGAGGCGGCGCAGATCGGCGGAGGTGACCGGGCCGATCGAGGCCGCGCGGAGGGTCGGGAGGCGGGCGGGCCAGGCGGGGCCGAAGAGATCGGCGAAGGCGCGGGCGATGGCGGGGCTGGTGAAGGTGACCCAGCCGAGCGGACCGCTGTCGCCGAACAGCTCGCGGGCGCGTGCGGGGGCGTCCGGGGAGGGGCGCTTGGCGTAGGCGATGACGGCGTCGACCCCGGCGCCGGCGCGGGCGAGCTCGGCGGCGAGCACGGGCCGGGCGTCGGGGGGCTGGGGGAGCAGGACGCGAGCGCCGGCGGCGAGCAGGGGGGCGAGCTCGGCGGCCAGGCCCTCGGCGCGGCGGTCTTCGGCGATCAGGGCCGGCTCGACCCCGCGGCGGCGCAACGTCTCGGCGGTCGCCGGGCCGACGGCTGCGGCGCGGACGCCGGCGGGGAGGCCCTCCGGGAGCCGCTCGATCAGCGCGTCGACCGCGTTCGCGGAGGCGAAGACCACCCAGTCGTAGCCGGCGATCCCGCGTGCGGCGCGCGCGAGGGACGTGGGGTCATCCGGTGGGCCGACCTCGAGCAGCGGCAGCGGCTCGGCGCGCGCTCCGGCCGCGCGGAAGGCGGCGAGCAGCCCGGCGGCCTGGTGGGCTGGACGGGTCACGACCACGCGCACGCCCGCGAGCGGCGCCCGGGCGGCGGTAGGGCCCGCGGAGCTCCCCGCACTCATCTCGGTCTCCGCGGTGGGTCGCGATGGGGCCGCGAGCGGTGGAGCCGCCGCGAGCGCGCCGGGTGACCCTCCCTCATCGCCCACCGTCCCGGATCGCTGCCAGCACCGCCTCCGCCCCGTCCTCCCGCAGCGCGGCGACGCACGCCGCCGCCGCTTCGGCCGGCGTCGCGCCGGCCGCCTCGCCGCGGGCGATCCGGCGGCCGTCGGGGGTGGCGAGGAGCGCGGTGAGGCGGAGGCGG
>CAZNIX010000530.1:1468-3396 GCA_964573125.1 uncultured Thermoanaerobaculia bacterium | reverse complement strand
GGCTGGCCAACTCCGACCGAACGAGTCCAGTTTGGCCGGAGTTGGCCAGGCCTGCGACCCTTGTGGCACGCGAGCTCGGCGAGCGTGCCGCTAGAACCACGCCACCCACGCGATCCAGAGCACCGGTGCGGCGAACAGCAGGCCGTCGATGCGGTCGAGCATGCCGCCGTGGCCGGGGAGCAGGTGGCCCGAGTCCTTGATCCCCGAGCCGCGCTTGAACAGCGACTCGACGAGATCGCCGACCTGGCCCGCGAGGTTCGCGAGCGCGCCGAGCGCGACCACCGCCGGCGCCACCCCTCCGCGCACGATCCAGCTCCACAGCGCGGCGGACGCGACCGCCGCCACCAGGCTCGCGGCCGCCCCCTCCCAGCTCTTGTTCGGGCTCACCACCGGCGCCAGCTTGTGGCGGCCCCAGCGGCTGCCGACGTAGAAGGCGGCGCTGTCGCCGATCCAGACCACGCCGAACGCGAGCACCGGCAGCCAGCGGTCGATCTGGTGGAGGCGCGCGAACGCCACCGCGGGCAGCGCGAGGTAGAGGGTGCCGAAGCACAGGCCGCCGACCGCGGCCAGCGCCTCGGCCGCCGGTGTGCGGCCGAACAGCACGGCGGCCGAGACCCCGAGCGTGAACGCCAGGCCGCCGGCGATGGTCCACACCTCGGCCGCCTCGGGCGCGGCCGGCGCGGCGGCGAGCGCGAGCGCGAGCGCGACCGCGGCGGCGACGACCAGCGCCGGCAGCACCGCGAGCGGCGCCCCGGGCGCGAGCGGCCGCAGCAGGCGCGTGAACTCGAGCGCCGCGACGACGACCGCGCCGAGGATCAGGGCGAAGTACCAGGGCCAGGGGAGCAGGAAGGTGGCGGCGAGCAGCAGCGGACCGCCGACCGCCGCAGTGAGGAGGCGCTGCATGCGGAACGCGGGCGGCGGGCGGTCAGGCGCTGCCGCGGGGGACGGCGGCGGCCGGGCTCTCCTCCGGCACCCCGCCGTAGCGGCGCTCGCGCGCCTGGTAGTCGAGGATCGCCTCGAACAGGTGCCGGCGGCGGAAGTCGGGCCAGAGCGTCGGGGTCACCCAGATCTCGCTGTACGCGATCTGCCAGAGCAGGAAGTTGGAGATCCGCATCTCGCCCGAGGTGCGGATCAGGAGGTCGGGGTCGGGCTCGCCGGAGGCGTAGAGGTAGCGGCCGATCGTCTCCTCGTCGATCTCGGCGCGGCGGCCGGCGGCCCAGTCGGTGACGATCCGCCGGCAGGCGTCGACGATCTCGCAGCGCCCGGAGTAGTTGAGCGCGATGTTCAGGTGCATCGCGTCGCCGCCCTCGGTCGCCTTGAGCGCGCGCTCCAGCTCCCTCACCACCGACGGGTCGAGCTCGCGCCAGCGGCCGAGCACGCCGAGGCGGATGCCGTGCTCGACCATGGTGTCCAGCTCCTTGCGCACGTACTCGCGGAGCAGGTTCATCAGGGTCCAGACCTCGAACCGCGGCCGCTTCCAGTTCTCGACCGAGAAGGCGTAGAGGGTGAGCACCTCGGTCTCGAGCCGCGCCGCCGCCTCGACGGTGTCGCGCACCGACTCGACGCCGGCGCGGTGGCCCTCGACCCGCGGCAGTCCGCGCGCCCGCGCCCAGCGGCCGTTGCCGTCCATGATCACCGCGACGTGGCGCGGCAGCCGGCCGAGGTCGAGCCGGCGGACCAGCAGCTCTTCGGGCGAACCCGGCTTGGCGAGTTGGGACAGGTCGATCATCGGCGTCGAGGGGGGCCCGGGAAGCCACGGTAACTTACCACGATGGCCGGACCGTGGCCCAAATGCGGCCCCGCTGCGGCACCGGTCGAGACCGGTGGCAGCAGATCTACGCGCGCCTTAAGGGCGCGTGCGCGGGGCCGAAGGCCCCGACTCGGGGGAGGGGCCCCGCGGGATTCACTCCCGCGGGGAGGGGGGCTTG
>CAZNIX010000530.1:0-1458 GCA_964573125.1 uncultured Thermoanaerobaculia bacterium | reverse complement strand
CCGGCGTCGCCGCGGGCGCCGCCGGCGAGGAGCGCGGCGAACTCCTCGACCGCACGCCGGCCGCGGCCGACCTCGAGCAGGGTGCCGACCAGCGCGCGCACCATGCCGCGCAGGAAACCGTCGCCGCGCACGCGGAAGGTCAGCGCGGGCCCGTCCTCCTCCCACTCCCCCGCGGCGATCCGGCGCACCGGCGAGCGGTGGCCGCCGCCGGCGAGCGCGAACGCGGAGAAGTCGTGGCGGCCGACCAGGTGCGCCGCGGCGGCGCGCATCGCCGCCACGTCGAGCCGCGGGTCGGCCCGCACCGCGAACAGTGCGTCGAGCGGCGAGAGCACCGGCTCGCGGCGCAGCCGGTAGGCGTACTCCTTGCCGGCGGCGTGCTTGCGGGCGTGGAAGCCGGCGGCCGCCCGGCGCGCCGCCAGCACCCGGACATCGGAGGGCAGGCGATGGTTGGCGCCGTGGACCAGCCCGGAGACCGGGAACGGGCGCGGCAGCTCGAGGTGGGCGACCTGACCGCGAGCGTGGACGCCGGCGTCGGTGCGGCTCGCCCCGACCACGGTCACCGGCCGCCCGAGCAGGTCGGCGAGCGCGGTCTCGAGCACCTGCTGCACCGCCATCGCGTTGGGCTGCCGCTGCCAGCCGGCGTAGGCCTCGCCGCGGTAGGAGACGGTCAGCCGGTAGGTCGCGCCGGAGGCGCGCCCGAACGCCGCCGCGCCGCCGGCCGCCCACGGCTCCCCGGGCGCCGCGGCCGCCGGCCGCCCACGGCTCATGGCGCCGTTTCGCGCGCGGCCCGCCATCGGCGCCACCGGGCCGCCGCCGGGCGGCCGAGCAGGAGGAGGGCGAAGGGGACCCAGATCGCGGCCCAGACCCAGGGGAAAGGCTCGACGCCGGGGACCAGGCGCGGCACGTAGGCGAGCGGCGCCAGCGCCGCCAGCGCCAGCCAGGCCGGCGCGCGGGTGAGCGCGGCGAAGGGGAGCACCCAGAGAACGTACCAGGGATAGACGGTGGGCGAGAAGAGGAGCAGCGCGCCGAACAGATCGCGGCTGCCCGCGACCGGGTCGCGCGCCGCGAGCGATCGCGCCACCGCCCCGGCGACGCCGGCGGCGAGCAGGAGCCGGGCCAGGAGCTGCGGGTAGACGAACGGGTAGAGCGGGTCCGCGGCGTGCCAGGCGCCGGTCCAGGCCTCGAAGCGGTCGAGGCCGGAGCGCACCAAGGCGTCGACGCCGAGGGCGTCGATCGCCCGCCACAGCGGCTCGTAGAGCGCCCCGTTGAACTCCCACGACACGCCGTAGGCGACGAGCCCGCGCGGCACGCCGCCGGCGCCGGCGACCACCGGAGCGAGCCCCGCCGCCACGGTGAGGAGCGCGACCGCCGCGAACAGCGCCGGGCGGCGGCTCTGGCGCGCCCACATCGGCAGCGCGGCGAGCGGCACGAGCTTGGCGAGGACGCCGGCGGCGGCGG
>CAZNIX010000529.1:0-3404 GCA_964573125.1 uncultured Thermoanaerobaculia bacterium | reverse complement strand
GGCGGCGCGCGCGGCGCGCTCGAGCCGCCGGTCGAACAGCGCCGCGGTGGCGGCGGCGGCGAGCGGCGGCGCCAGCCACCTGAGGGCGTCGGCGATCACGGTGCTCTCGACGGTGCGGCGGCGGGCCCGCTTGCGTTTCGGCGCTACCCTCGATCAGGAAGAACAGGCGGCACTGGTTCTCGCCGGTCGCGGCGGCGGGCCTACTTGCGGCGCTGCTGGTAGCTGCGCAGCACCATCAGCGCGGTGTTGAGGCGCTGGATCTTGCGGTTGCGCTTCTGGATCGCGGCCATGTCGTCGAGCGCCGGCTGGTCGCCGCGCACCTCGCGCATGTAGCGGTCGATCTCGAAAAGGATCTGCCCGAGGTCGCCGCGGTCGAAGCGCGCGAACGTCCGCTCGGTGACGAGGAAGTACCCCTCCGCGATGTCGCGCACCATGGCGTAGGCGCTGCCGCCGGGAAAGCTGGCCACGGCGGGGATCATACCCGCCGCCGCGCGGCGGCCTCGCGCCCGCGTGCTAGAATCGCCACCCGCGGCGCGCCGCCGCCGGGCGCGCCACCGCGCCGCCTGCCGACCGCTTCCCCAGGAGGTTTCCCCGTGAGCCGCTTCCCCGGCGTGGATTTTCTCGACCTCGAAGGCCTGCTCTCCGAGGAGGAGAAGCTGGCGCGCGACACCGTGCGCGCGTTCGTCGACGACCGCGTCAAGCCGATCATCGAGGAGTGCCACCGCGAGGCGCGCTTCCCCCTCGAGCTGGTGCCCGAGCTGGGCGCGCTCGACCTGTTCGGCGCGACGATCGACGACTACGGCCTGCCCGGCCTCGGCAACGTCGCCTACGGGCTGATCATGCAGGAGCTCGAGCGCGGCGACTCCGGGCTCCGGAGCTTCGTCTCGGTGCAGAGCGCGCTGGTGATGTACCCGATCTACACGTTCGGCTCGAAGGAACAGAAGGACCGCTGGATCCCCGCGCTCGCCTCGGGCGAGGCGATCGGCTGCTTCGGCCTGACCGAGCCCGATTTCGGCTCCAACCCGTCGGGGATGCGCACCACCGCGCGGCGCGACGGCGACTCCTGGGTGCTCGACGGCGCCAAGCAGTGGATCACCAACGGCACGCTCGCCGACGTCGCGGTGGTGTGGGCGCAGACCGCGGACGGCATCCGCGGCTTCCTGGTCGAGCGCGGCACTCCCGGCTTCACCGCCACCGACCAGCACGGCAAGTTCTCGCTGCGCGCGTCGGTGACCTCGGAGCTCGGGTTCCACGACTGCCGGATCCCGGCGGCGAACCTCCTGCCCGCGACCGAGGGGGTCAAGAACGCCCTGATGTGCCTCAACCAGGCGCGCTACGGGATCGCCTGGGGCGGCCTCGGCGCGGCGATGGAGTGCTACACGACCGCGCTCGACTACGCCAAGCAGCGCGTGCAGTTCGGCGGCCAGCCGATCGCCTGCCACCAGCTCGTCCAGGACAAGCTGGTGTGGATGGTCTCCGAGATCACCAAGGGGCAGCTCCTCGCCCTCCAGCTCGGCCGGCTCAAGGACCGCGGCAAGGTCAAGCACTACCAGATCTCGCTCGGCAAGCGGAACAACGTCTGGGTCGCCCGCGAGTGCGCGAAGCTCGCGCGCGAGATCCTCGGCGCCAACGGCATCGTCGACGACTACCCGGTGATCCGCCACATGCTCAACATCGAGTCGGTCTACACCTACGAGGGCACCCACGACATCCACGCCCTGATCGTCGGCGAGGCGATCACCGGCATCCCGGCATTCAACCCGCCCGAGCGCCCGGGCGCCGAGCCGGCGCCGAAGCTGGCGGCCGCGGTCGCCGAGGCAGGCTGACCGGACCGCCGCGATGTCGATCGACCGCGCCCTCGAGCAGAGCTTCATCCGGGTCACCGAGCAGGCGGCGATCGCGGCCGCGCGCACCATGGGCCTCGGCGACCGCCGGCGCTCCGACCAGGTCGCGGTCGAGGCGATGCGCAGCGAGCTCGACGCGCTCGATCTGCACTGCCGGATCGTGATCGGCGAGGGCGAGCGCGACGAGGCGCCGATGCTCTACGTCGGCGAGGAGCTGGGCACCGCCCGCGGGCGACAGGACGGGCCCGCGGTCGACATCGCGGTCGATCCGCTCGAGGGCACCAACCTGGTCGCGACCGGCGCCCCCGACGCGGTGGCGGTGCTCGCCGCCGCCGAGCGCGGCGGCCTGCTCCACGCCCCCGACGTCTACATGGACAAGATCGTGGTCGGGCCGACCGCGGCGGGCGCGATCCACATCGACGCCCCGGTGGCCGAGAACCTGCGCGCGATCGCGCGCGCGTTCGAGCGCGAGGTCAGCGACCTGACGATCGTCGTGCTCGACCGCGACCGCCACCGCCAGTTGATCGCCGACATCCGCGCCGCCGGCGCGCGCATCCGGCTGATCGGCGACGGCGACCTCTCGGCCGGCGTCGCGGCCGCCGTGCGCGGCACCGGGGTGCACGCGGCGATGGGCGTCGGCGGCGCCCCCGAGGGGGTGATCACCGCCGCCGCGATGCGCTGCCTGGGGGGCGAGATCCAGGCCCGGCTCCACGCCAGCAACGACGCCCAGCGCGCGCGCCTGGCGGAGCTCGGCTATACCCGCCTCGACAGCATCTACTCGACCGAGGACCTCGCCCCGGGGGCGGAGATCCTGGTCTCCTGCACCGGGGTCACCGACGGCGAGCTGCTCAAGGGGGTGCGCTTTTTCGGCGGCGGCGTGCGCACCTCGACGCTGTTCATGTCGCTGTCGCGCACGATGCTGCGCTTCGTCGACACCATCCACCGCAGCCAGCCTTCGGTGCAGGTCTTCGTCTAGAGGCCGCGGTCTCGTCGTGATCAAGCCCGACCGCTGGATCCGCCGCTGGGGCGAGGAGGGCGGCGTCGAGCCCTACGCGCCGGACCAGGTCAACGCCGCGAGCTACGACGTGCGGGTCTCTCCGCACTGGATCTGCCCGACCCGCGACCCCGAGGAGTTCACGGCGCCGCACATCAAGCTCTTCCCGGGCGAGGTGGTGCTCGCCTCGACGATCGAGTACGTCCGGATCCCGCGCACGGTCGCCTGCGACCTCAAGCTCAAGTCGACGCTCGGCCGGCTGTGGATCAACCATTCGCTCGCCGGCTGGTGCGACCCCGGCTTCGAGGGCAACATCACGCTCGAGCTGCAGAACCTCGGCCCCGAGCCGTTCGTCCTCGAAGCCGGCCGCCGCATCGCCCAGCTCATCTTCATCGCGATGGAATCCGAACCGGAAGTCGCGTACGGCGAGCCGGGCTCGGGGAGTCACTACCAGGGGCAGAAGGGCACGACGCCGGCACGCTCATAGGGTTCCTGGACCGCCGGTCCGTCCCGTGGGCGCTCCTCCCCGGCACCGGCGCTCGCTCTCGAAACTCCAGGGGCGTTGC
>CAZNIX010000528.1:0-3404 GCA_964573125.1 uncultured Thermoanaerobaculia bacterium | reverse complement strand
CGTTGGCCGGCTGCTCGACGCCGCCCGGCGGCGTGAACACGACCTCGACCCGGAACCGCTCGCCGAGCAGGCACAGGGTGTGGTCGTCCGCGATGCACGGGCCGGGCTCGACCGAGTCGTCGTCGAGGATGGTCACGGTCTGGCTCGACGGCGTGCCGAGGGTGGCGCCGCCGGTCGGCGCCGACAGCGCCAGGGTCAAGGTCTCGTCGTTCTCGGCGTCGCCGTCGTCGAGGATCGGCACCTGGAAGGTCTTGTTGGCGCCGTCGCCGGCGCCCCAGCTCAGGGTGCCCGAGACCGGCGTGTAGTCGTCGCCGCCGGTCGCGCTGCCGTTCGCGCTCGCGTACTGCACCGACACCGCGCCCGCGGTGCCGCCGGTCCGCTGCACGGTCACCGTGGCCGAACCGGCGCCCTCCCCGACGTTCTGCGCCGCGACCGCGAAGCGGAGGCTGCCGGCGGAAGGGTCCCCGCCCTGGCGGCTGGCCGACCAGGCGACGTTGGAGGCCTGGCAGCACGGCGGCGGGATCGGGATCGCCGGGCCCTGCAAGCTGAAGTCGAAGTCCCCGGCCACGGTGTCGCCGGAGAACGTGCCGCCGACAGCGAAGCGCGGCACCCCGTCCGGGGCGCAGAACGTCTGCCCGCAGGTGAAGTTGTCGCCGATCGTCGAGCATGGGCCGAACGAAGCGACGAAGACCGCGGCGCATCCGGCGCTGTACGAGCCGACGCCGAAGGACGTCACCTGCCCGCCGCTGACCTGGATGGTCACCGTGCCGCCGGCGGAGATCGTCCCGGTGTAGGTGCCGTCGGTGGGGACGGCGTGCGCCGGCGGCGGGCCGACCAACCCCATCGCCATCCCGACCAACCCGAGGGTGCGCAGCGAACCGAACAACGCGAGCTTCATCGCGAGCCTCCTTTTTCGACTCCTCTCGTGAACCGCCCTCCGAACACCGCCGCGCCGGCCCCCGACCTGAGCCGAGCGCCTCACGCTCCCGCCTCCGCGGCCGGCGCGACCGCGCCGCCCGTGAGCCGGAGTCCGCGCCGCCGCAGATGGCCTCGCACGCCGGCCAAGAGCAGCCCGGCGAGGAGCACCGCCTGGAGCGGCCGGATGATCGCCTGCGACAGGATGACCTCCCACCACCACGCCCCGGGCATCGGGCCGGCGCCCTCCGGGAGACCGACGGCGAAGACGACCGGGTAGACGAGCAGCCCGTGGACGAGGAGGCCGGCGGCGAGCCCGGCGAGGAAGCCGCCGAACCCCGCCCCGAAGAGCCGGACTCCCGCCACGAGCCCCCCGGCGACCAGCAGGCCATGGGCCGCGGCGGAGAGCAGGAACCAGGGCATGAAGCCGCCGCCGCCGACTGCGGCCTCGACCAGCGTCAGGAGCACCGACACCCCCGCCATCGCGGGCGGGAGCAGCCAGCCGTTCCGGAGCCACTGGCTCAGCCACGCGAACGCGGCGCCCTCGGCGCACGCGATCAGCACGTAGAGCGGATACCAGTCGAGCGCCGGTACATCGAACGGGTGCCCGGGCGGGAGCGCCCTTACCGCCGCCGCGAGCCACGGCGTGACCGCCATCGCCAGCGCCCAGGCGCCGGCGACCTCCGACGGGAAGCCCGCGCCGCGGTCGAAGAGCCGGGTCCAATCGCGCACCGGGCCGGCGGCGCCGGCGGCCGCGGCCGGCGGCGCGGCCTTCGACCGCTCGACCGCCCGCAGCAGCGACCACCCCGCGGCGTTGAGGCTCCAGGCGATGAGCACGGGCAGCAACGCGAGCACGAGCACGCCGGCGGCGACCGCGGCCCACCGGCCGCCGCCGCCGATCGCCGTCGCGATCAGGATCAGCGGAGCCAGCACGATGCCGAACGCGACCACGCCGGCGATCTGGAGCAGCGCCAACCGCCAGTAGATCGACCAGCCGATGAACCCGGCCACCGGCCGCTCGAGGCGCCGGCGCGCCACCGCCTTGCCGATCCAGTCGAGCCCGAACAGCATCACCGGCAGGGCGAGCGGGAAGACGTAGAGGTTGCCGCCGACCGGCAGCGCAAAGATCGACGCCGCCGGACTCGCCGGCTCGTGCCCGCCCGCCGTCGCGCCCCAGGCGACCAACTGGCCGATCACCCGCAGCGGCAGGAGGAGCAGGAACAGCCGCCAGAGCACCGACCAGCCGAGCCCGAGGTGGCGGCGGTTGAAGAACCGCCCGATCTTCGCCATCGCTCATCCCTCCTCGAAAAGACGCCCGCCGGTTCGTTAACGGCCGGGCGAAAGCCGGTGGCGAAGACGCCGGGCGGAGACGCCGCCCTGGAATCCGCGCCGCCGGTATGGTCAACTAACGGCGGATCACGCGAGAGAGACCCCGTGCCCTGGTCCTTCACCGCCCACTTCGAGGCGCTCGAGCCCGGCTGCGCCGACGCGCCGGGCGCCGAGGCCGCCCGCGCCGACCTGCGCCGGGCGCTCGAAGTGGAACTGCGCCGCCGCGGCCTGTGGGCGGCCTCGCCGTCGTACGTCGGCGTGCCCGGCCACCGCCGCTGGGATCCCGATGCCCTCGATGAGCTGGCGGGGGAATGTTACCTCCATCAGCTCGCGCGGCTGCGCAGCCTCAAGGCGCAGCTCCGCGCCGGCGCCGCCATCGACGGCTTCGTCCTGCTCAACGTCCGCCACTTCGTGTTCGAGCGCCAGCGCGCGCACGACCCGCTCGGCTACCGGGTGTTCGAGCTGCTCGAGCGGGCGGTCGAGCGGGCGGTCGAGGGCGGCCGGCTCCGGCGGCCGGCGCCTGGAGAGGCGGTGCGCAACGACACCGTCGTCGCGTTCGCCCCCGGCGACGGCGACGCCGCCCCCGCCACGGCCGACGCCGCCCCCGCCACGGCCGACGTCCTCGCCCCGCTCGCCCGGCGCTGGAACGACGACCTGCTGCCGGCGCTCGTCACCGCCCGCGGGCGGCCGCAACGCGAGGCGGTCGTGACCCGGCTCGAGGGGCATCTCGCGACCCTGCCCGGGCTCGGCGTCCGCGCGTTCCGCTTCGGCGACCTGATCGAGCCGCTCAAGAGCGACGCCCGCCGGCGCTGGACTGCGCTCGGCGAGGCGGAGGAGGGCGGGGTCGCGTTCGAGGCCGACGGCGATTTCGCCGCCCTCGTCCGCACCGTCGCGCCCGACACCTCGATCGAGGAGCGCGACCGCTTCGAGAAGCTCCTCGAGTGCGCCGCCGGGCGCCTCGCGCGGCTGCGGCCGGCGGACGGCGCCGGCGAGCTGCTCAGCCTGCTCTCTGCGCTCGCCCGCCACGCCCGCGACCCGGCGGCCGACGAAGCCCCCTCGCACCGCGCGCTGGCGCGCGAGACTGCGATCCCCCGCCACCGCCTCCCCGCGCTCCAGGCCCGCCTGCGCGACGTGCTCGCGGAGTGCCGGCGCGCCATCGA
>CAZNIX010000527.1:0-3407 GCA_964573125.1 uncultured Thermoanaerobaculia bacterium | reverse complement strand
CTCCAACCGCCTCCACCGCGTCCCGGCTACCCACTCCTACTCCAGGAGAGCCGGATCATTGCTGCTGCCTCCGCTTCGCGGGAAAGGCCGTGACCAGCCTCGACGCGTACCTCCAGCGTCCGACTGTTCGGAGCATGGAGTATACCGGCTCGGCCCAGGATTACCTTCTCGAACTTGCGGGGTACTTGCGGGGTCACTTGCGAGGTCTCCCTGTCTGCGTCGGTTGTGGGCCGGCAGGAGAATCAGGAAGGGCGATGTCGTGATCATCCGCGAGCTCCCCGCTCGTTCCGCGTTCGGCCGCGAGAGCGCGACGGTCCGGCGGCCACCGTCTCCCGCTCCGCGCGGATCCGGTCCAGCAGGACGGACGCCGGTTCATCGGAGGGGTCCTGGTCGACGAGGCGGCCTTCGAAGGCCCATTTGAGGATGGACTGGCGGAGGCGGGCAAGTCGCGTCAGGTTGTCCACGACAGACTTGTCGATACAATCGACGACGGACAGGAAACCGTCAATGGCGCCAGCGATTCGGACAACCTCGTTCTCTGGCGGCAACGGAACTGGGAAGCTGCGGATGTCGCCTACGTTCAAGTGTGGAGATGCGCTGCCGCCGGTTAGCGCACTCACCCTCCGGAGTACTTGAGGACTGTTCAAGAAGTGCATTAGGTAGCAAGCGGTTCCCGGGCTCGCTGCACGCATCAGCATCATTCGCTGGCCCATACAGACTTCCACGCCTGGTGGAATCCGACACGCGATTCCGAGGATTCCACCCTCCCTGCTGTACAAGATGTCGCCGGCCTCAGGGCGAAGCCTCTGGATACGCTCCTGGTAGGTTCCGTCGGACACAAAGCGTACGCCGTCTAGGAGAAGGCGCCCAGGCCGAAACTCGGTCGTGCGAATGCAGATGTGACCAGCGGAAGCCCACTTGGGCGTTGAATGAGGGCAATCCACGATGTTAAAGCACACTTGATCCACTGTTGCCCAGCACCATCCCTCCGGAAGCTCGGAAAGGTCGCTCGTTGCCGGTGCACCCGGCTCCTTGTACTTCGCCTTCCACCGCTCGTCCTTCGGCGTCTCACCCTTCGCCTTCACCTTGGTGAGCTCGGCCTCCTCCCAGCGGCGGCGGCGTTCGGCGAGGATGCGTTCCAGGAGGACCGAGGCGGGCTCGTAGTCGCGGCCCTCGGCGCGGGCCAGCTCGGCCTCGGTCGGCACCAGGCGCCCTTCGACGGCGGCCTTGAGCACTGAGGCGCGATAGCGCTTCAGGTTGCGCTGCGCCCGCTCCAGCGTTGCGACGGCATCGTCGAGCCGGGTGAAGTAGGACTCGATGGTTTCGACGATACGGTGCTGTTCGGGATAGGGAGGAACAGGAATCGTCTGCTCTTCAAGGAACCCGGTCGGCACACGGAGTTGGCCAGCGGTCCCGGTCATTCGGGCTCGCGCAGACTTCCGGAATTCCTCCTGGAGCATGTAGTGCAGCAGGAGCTCGGGACGAAGTGCGCTGCTGGGGCGAAGAACGTGGAACTCGGTGGAGCCAGCCCCGACTCCCGCCACGAGCCCGCGGGCTATGGCCACCTTGCCGTTCTCCATGCAAGGCGTGATCTTTGCGAAGAGCACGTCCTGGACCTGGAAGCGGGTGTAGCCTTTCTTTACCTGTTCCCAGGGGCGTACATCCCTCGCGTCCATGCGACCGCTGAGAGCTTCAACCGAAGCCATCGGAATGAACGAGACGAGCGATTCGTCCGCCGGAGGGTCGTTTGGATTCGGCGGATTCACCTCCGCCACCTCGGGCAGCGCGGCTTCGCACCAACCGGGCGGGAGCGGCTTGTCGGAAATCACGCGGCGAGCACCTCGTTCAGCTCAGCGAGCAGTTTGGGGAATTCGCCCCCGAACACCTCCGCCGCCCTCCCCCGCCCGCCCTCCTCCGCAAACGGCGCAAAATCCAGATCCTCCACCGTCATCTCCACGCTGGTCGAGATGTGGTCCCGCATCATCTCCAGCCACCGCCGCTGCTCCGCCGTGAAGGCCCGCCCGCCGTCGCGCTGCTGCGCCATCCACCGGTCGAACCGTTCCCGCACCTGCTCGCCGAACGGTACCAGCTCCTCGTCCCGGTGGATGGCGAAGCGGACCAGCGAGACGATGTCGGTGAGCAGGCGCTTGCCCGACGCCCCCCGCACCTTGTCCTTGTCCAGCGTCTCGTAGGCGCGCCAGAGCTTCTCCGGCGTCCACGAGCGCGGCGGCGCCTTGATCGCGTCGGCCAGCTCCTTGATGTCCTGGAACGACAGCCGCCGGGAGTACGGCTGAGCATAGAAGAACTGGAGCGCGTCGATCTCGTCCTTGTTCTCCTCGATGAACCGCTCGAACGAGGCGACAAGGGTCCATGCCTTGTCCCTGGCCTCCTCGCTCGCGCCGGCCTCCAGCACCTCGTCCTGGGAGACCTCGTCGATCACCTGCTCGACCTCGCGCTTGAGGTCCTGGAGCAGCTCCCGGAGCGCGGGCCGGGTGGCGAGGGGCTCGACCGCGCGCAGGAGCAGGCTCTCGGCGGCCTGCCGGAGCTGGCTCTCGGTCGGCTCTTCGCCCGCGGGCACCTCGAGCTCCCGGCGTGCCGCGTCGATCTGCCGGTCGGGGTCGAGGCCGTCCACGATCGCCCCGCACAGCTCCCGCAGCGTGACTCCGCCCGACGCCTCGGCGACGCGGGCGCGCTCCTCCGGGCCGCACTGCTTCTCGAGCCGCGACAGCCGGCTCGCCAGCGAGGAGAGGACGTCCGGGTCGGTGCCGCCCAGGGCGACGTGCTCGAGCAGCGCCTCGAGGCGGACGGTGCGCCGGCGGTCGAGCGGCTGGGTGTCGGCGAGCTGGGTTTCGGTCATGCCGACGCAGTCGACGATCACGAAGTGGGTCTTGGCCACGGCGTCGGCGCCGCTGACGGCGCGCAGGTCGTCGGGGTCGATGACGCGCACGCCGCGCCCCTTCATCTGCTCGAAGAGCACGCGGCTCTTGACCGCGCGCAGGAACATCACGATCTCGATCGGCTTGATGTCGGTGCCCGTGGCGACCATGTCCACCGTGACGGCGATCCGCGGCTCGTACTGGTTGCGGAAGGCCTGGATCAGGTCGCGCGGGTTCGCCGACGTGACCTTGTAGGTGATCTTCTGGCAGAAGGCGTTGCCGCGGCCGAACTCGTCGCGCACGATCTCGACGATGTCCTCGGCGTGGCTGTCGTCCTTGGCGAAGATCAGGGTCTTCGGGACCTCCTTGCGGCCGGGGAAGATGTCGATCCACTAGTGTCCGGCTAGAAGTCGAACAGAATCAGCTGTTTGTGCTGATCCATCCCATCGGCTGAATCGGTCGCAGCCGTAAGTAGTTGAAACAGCGGGACTTTTTCGAAGGCAGATACGCTCAGAATCTGGAGGATTGTGT
>CAZNIX010000526.1:0-3416 GCA_964573125.1 uncultured Thermoanaerobaculia bacterium | reverse complement strand
GGAGTTTCGAGAGCGAGCGCCGGTGCCGGGGAGGAGCGCCCACGCCCCGGACCGGAGTTCCAACCACCACTACCGCCGGTGCCGGGAGGAGCGCCCACGCCCCGGACCGGCGGTGCAACCGCCACCGACCGCCGGCCAGGGAGGAGCGCCCACGCCCCGGACCGGCGGTCCCGCACCCCCCCAGCGCTTGTCTGCGCTCGTGAGTGAGCATATGCTGCCCATTCCGAGCAGGCGATGAGCGGACACCCCGACCCTTCCCAGATCCTCGCGCTGGTGCGCACGCTCGGCCCGGAGCTGCGCGACGGCGTACTCGAGCACCTCGCCCGCTGCCCGAGCTGCGCGCGCCTGGTCGGCCGCGCGATCGGCGAGGTGCGCGCGGCCGAGGCCGGACGCAAGGTGCTGCCGTTCGACCGCACGCCCGGTCCCCGCGCCGTCCCGGTCGCCGCGACGCCGCGGGTGTGGTGGAGCCGCCCGCGCTCGGGCGCCGCCGAGCTGGCCGCGGCCGAGGAGCTGCTCGCCGAGCTGCTGGCGCAGCCCGAGGGCCAGCGCCCGCTCGTGGTGCGCAACTGCGAGCGCTTCCACGACCTGGCGCTGGCCGAGCTGGTGCTCGAGGAAGGGCGCGCGCTGAGCCTCGACGACGCCCACCGCGCCGGCCCGCTGATCGAGCTCGGGATCTCGATGATCGACCTGCTCGACCGCGACTACCACGGCCGGCGCCTGCTCGACGACCTGCGCGCCCGGGGCTGGGCGTTCCGCGCCAACGCCGACCGCATCGTCGGCGACCTCGCCGCCGCCGAGCAGGGCTTCCGGCGCGCCGGCGAGCTGCTCGAGGCCTCGACCTGCCGCCTCGAGCACGCGACGCTCCTCCAGCTCCACGCCTCGCTGCTCAAGGCGCAGAACCGGGGCGAGGAGGCGCTGGTCCTGCTCCACCGCGCCGCCGAGATCTACGAGGCCGAGGGCGAGGAGACCAAGGCCGGGCGGGCGTTCGCGACCGTCGGCGCGGTGCTGCTCGAGATGGGCGAGCCGGAGCGCGCCGAGCAGGCGCTCGCCGAGGCGCTGGTGCGCATCGACGCCGGCGAGGACCCGCGCACCCTGTGGGGGGTGCGCCAGAGCCTGGTCGCGAGCCTCGCCTACCAGGAGCGCTACCAGGAAGCGGCGGAGCTGATCGCCGAGCTGGCGCCGGAGGCCGAGCACTACCGCGACTCCTACACCCGCAACCGGCAGCGCTGGATCGAGGGCAAGGTGCTCGGCGGGCTCGGGCGCGAGGAGGAGGCCGAGGCCCTGCTCACCGCGGTCTGGCGCGAGTACCTCGACGGCGGCCTGCCGCTCTACGCCGCCTACGTCTCGCTCGAACTGGCGCTGCTCTACGAGCGCCAGGGCCGGAGCGCCGAGCTGCGCCGCCTGGCCGAGGAGATGACGCCGGTGTTCTTCGCCCGCGAGATCCCGCGCGAGACCGCGATCGCGCTCGCCTTCTTCGTCCGCGCGGTCGAGCAGGAGCGCGCCTCGCGCGTCCTGATCGAGCGCGTCTCGGGCTTCCTCCAGCGCTCCCAGTCGCGCCCTACCCTCCGCTTCGCGGACTATCCGTAAGGGGTCACGACGGCGCCGCCGGCCGGGGTCCCTGCTCGAGCAGCAGCGCCAGCCACTTGAGGTTGGGGCTGTTCTCGAACGCGATCTTGAACGCCATGGTGATCGGCACCGAGAGCACCATCCCCGCCGGCCCCCACACCCAGCCCCAGAACACCAGCGACACGAACACCACCAGCGGCGACAGGCGCAGGCGCCGGCCCATCAGGTTGGGCTCGACGATGTTGCCCCAGATCAGGTTGAACAGCGCGTAGCCGGCGGCGACCGCGATCGTCCGCGGCGTGCCGAGCTGGATCGCCGAGAACGCGATCGCCGGCAGCGCGGCGAGGAGCGCGCCGACGTTGGGGATGAAGTGGCAGAGGAACGCGAGGAAGCCCCAGAACACCGGGAACGCGAGGCCGAGCACCGCCACCCAGACGCCGACCGAGAGCCCGGTGGCGAGGCTGACCAGGGTCTTGAGCAGCAGGTAGCGCCGCACCTCGCCGGTGATCCGGCTGTAGCGGCGGAGGGCGCCGCGGTCGGTGCGCAGCGCGTGCGCCAGCTTGTCGCCGATCGCGAGCGACTCGAGCAGCATGAACAGGATCAGGAGCGCGACCAGCACCACCTCGGTGACGAACGCGGCGACGCCGACGAAGGTGGTGCCGGCGAGGTCGACCAGCGCCCCGGGGTCGAAGCTCGCCGGCGACACCCAGTCGGAGGCCGGGAAGCCGCGCGCCTCGCGCCAGGCGACGCCGCGGTCGAGGATCGTCGTCACCTCCGGCTCGAGGCGCGGGAACTCGAGCGTGACGTCGTGGATCGCCACCGCGAGCAGCCAGCCGAAGAACACGATCACCCCGAGGTCGGCGACCGCGGTGATCGTCACCGCCAGCGCCAGCGGCACCCGGTGGCGGACCAGCCACTGCAGCAGCGGCAGGCTGACCATGGCCAGAAACAGCGCGATGGTCACCGGCACGAACACCGCGCTCGCCGCCTTGAGGCCGGCGATCACGATCACCGCCGCGGCGGCGCCGAGCAGACCGCGCAGGGCCGGGTCGTAGGTGGGGGCAACCGGGGGCTGGTCCATCGTCGGGCGGCGGGAGTATACGCCCGCCCCCGCGGTCTACAGCAGCTCGCGCAGGCGGGTCCAGCCGGCGCGGGAGAGCGGCAGCTTGGTGCCGTCGCGGAGGATCGCGATCCGGCTGTCCTTGGCGTACAGCTCGACCCGCGCCAGGCGGTCGAGGTTGAGCAGGTACGAGCGGTGGATGCGGACGAAGCGGCCGCGGTCGAGGCGGGCGGCCAGCTCGGCGAGGGTCTGCGGCTTGAGCAGGTCGCGGCCGCCGGCGACCAGGCGGACGGCGTCGTCGCGCGCCTCGGCGTAGTCGAGGTCGCCGGCGGCGACGACGTGGACCTTCGCGCCCTCGCGGACGAGGATGCGGTCGAGCGGCCGGCCGCCGCCCGGGCGGTCGAGGTCGGCCGGCTCGAGCCCGCCCTCGGGACCCGGCTCGCCGCGCGCCAGCCGCTCGCGGGCGCGCGCGAGCGCCGCCGCGAGCCGCTCGGGCGCGAACGGCTTGAGCAGGTAGTCGACGGCGTGGACCTCGAACGCGCGCAGCGCGTGCTCCTCGTAGGCGGTGGCGAAGATCACCGCCGGCCGCCCCGCCGGCCGCGGGCCGAGCAGCTCGAGTACCTCGAAGCCGTCGAGCCGGGGCATCTGGACGTCGAGCAGCAGGAGGTCGGGGTCGAGCTCGGCGACCGCCTTGACCGCGGCGAAGCCGTCGGCGGCCGCGCCCGCGAGCTCGACGCCCGGCTCGGCGGCGAGGTACTCGGCGGCGAGCGCGCGCGCCGGCGCCTCGTCG
>CAZNIX010000525.1:0-3419 GCA_964573125.1 uncultured Thermoanaerobaculia bacterium | reverse complement strand
CGCCGCGAGCAGGCGCTCGCCGGCGGCGGGATCGGCGGCAGCGGATGGCTCCTCCGCGGTCACGGTCAGGGCGAGGGCCAGCGCGAGGGCGGCCGGGGCGAGAGCGAATGCGATCGGGCTGCGCTTCATCTTGGAATCCCCTCTGGAGGCGGCGATGCCCGGCCCGCGCCGGGCGCGCCGCGACGGTTCAGTCCGCGCCCGCGGGCACCAGCAGCCGCTCGACGCCGCGGGCGCGGCCGGTCGTTTCATCGACGTCGACGACGGCGGCGGCGAGCCGCACGTCGCGCTTGGCGACTTCGAACGGGACGTGGGTCTGGAGCAGGAAGCGCTGCACGACCTTGTCGGCGCGCATCCCGATCACCGACTCGTAGGGGCCGGTCATGCCGACGTCGGTGACGAGCGCGGTGCCGCCGGGCAGGATCCGCTCGTCGGCGGTCGGCACGTGGGTGTGGGTACCGAGCACCGCACTCACCCGGCCGTCGAGGTAGAAGCCGAGCGCCTGCTTCTCGCTCGTCGCCTCGGCGTGGAAGTCGACCACGATGACCTTGACTTCCGGCCCGATCTCCGCGAGCAGGCGGTCGGCGGTCTCGAACGGCGGGGCGAGCGCCTGCATGAAGACCACGCCCTGGAGGTGGAGCACCGCCACCGGCACGCCGGCGGCGGTGGCGCCGACGTGGACGCCGCGCCCGGGGTTGCCGCCCGGGTAGTTGGCCGGGCGCAGCAGCCGCGGCTCGCGCACGAGCAGGTCGCGCACTTCTTTCTTGTCCCAGATGTGGTTGCCGCTGGTGAAGCAGTCGATCGGCAGCGCGTCCAGCTCGCCCCACACCTCGTGGTTGACGCCGAAGCCGCCGGCGGCGTTCTCGACGTTGACCACCACGTAGTCGATCTCGTAACGGTCGATCAGCCGCGGCAGCTCCTCGGCGAGGATGCGGCGGCCCGGCTTGCCGACGACGTCGCCGACGAACAGGAGCTTCACTCGCTCTCCTACCGTGCGTACTCGATCGCCCGCGTCTCGCGGATGACGGTGACCTTGATCTGCCCCGGGTAGGTCAGCTCGGCCTCGACTTTCTTCGCGATGTCGCGCGACAGCCAGATCGCCTCCTCGTCGCCGATCTTCCCGCTGTCGACGATGATGCGCACCTCGCGGCCGGCCTGGATGGCGAAGCTCTTCTGCACCCCCTTGAAGCTCGACGCGATCTCCTCGAGCTTCTCGAGCCGCTTGACGTAGGTCTCGAGCACTTCGCGGCGGGCGCCCGGGCGCGCCGCCGAGAGCGCGTCGGCCGAGGTGACCAGCACCGCCTCGACGGTCTGCGGCTCGTAGTCGCCGTGGTGGCAGGCCATGGCGTGGACCACGTCCTCGCTCTCGCCGTACTTGCGCAGCAGGTCGATGCCGATCTCCAGGTGCGAGCCGTCCATCTCGCGGTCGATCGCCTTGCCGATGTCGTGCAGGAGCCCCGCGCGCTTGGAGACGTGGACGTTGGCCTTGAGCTCCGCGGCCATGGTGCCGGCGAGGAACGACACCTCCTTGGAGTGCTTGAGGACGTTCTGGCCGTAGGAGGTGCGGTAGCGGAGGCGCCCGAGGAGCTTGACCAGCTCGGGGTGGACGTTCGCGAGGTTGAGCTCGAGCAGCGCCGCCTCGCCCTCCTGGCGCACCTGCTCTTCCAGCTCGGCCTTGACCCGCTCGACCACCTCCTCGATGCGCGCCGGGTGGATGCGGCCGTCGGCGATCAGGCGGGTCAGCGATTCGCGGGCGACCTCGCGGCGGTAAGGGTCGAAGCCGGACAGGATCACCGCCTCCGGGGTGTCGTCGACGATCAGGTCGACGCCGGTGGCGAGCTCGAGCGCGCGGATGTTGCGCCCCTCGCGGCCGATGATCCGCCCCTTCATCTCGTCGTTGGGGAGCACGACCACCGACACCGTGGTCTCGGAGACGAAGTCCGACGCCGAGCGCTGGATCGCCATGCCGATGATCCGCTGCGCCTGGCGGTGGGCGGTCTCGCGAGCCTCGTCCTCGATCCGTTTGATCAAATGAGCGGCTTCGATGCGCGCCTCGCTCTCGATCAACCGCACCAGCTCCTCGCGCGCCTGCTGGGCGGTCAAGCCGGCGATCTGCTCGAGCTTGCCGCGCTCCTCGGCGACCAGGCGCGCCAGCTCTTTCTCCTGGCGCTCGACCTGGCCGGTGCGCTCGGCGAGCGCGCGTTCGCGGCCGGAGGCGTCCTGCTCGCGCCGCTCGACCTCGCCGCGGCGCTTGTCCAGCTCGTCCTCGCGCTGGTTGAGGCGGCGCTCGAGCCGCTCCAGCTCCTGGCGGTCCTTGCGCGACGCCTTCTCGAACTCGCCGCGCGCCTGAAGGAGCTTCTCCTTGGCCAGCAGCTCGGTCTCGCGCAGCTTGGCGGCGCCCTCGTGCTCGGCCTGCTCGAGGATCTTCGCGGCCTGGCGCCGCGCCTGCGCGAGGACGCGCCGGCGGCGGAGCAGCAGCCACCACCAGGCGCCCAGCGCGATGATCACGGCGGCGGCCGCGAGGACCGCTGTCCAGGTCGTGTACGTCACTGCCGTCCCCCTGCGACGAGCCGCCGGGGGGAGCGGGCGGTCGGGAGGCCCCTCCGGGGCCGCCGGAGCGGCGCCGGAGGGGGCGGATTCAAAGGCATCCCCCGCGAAGCCGTGGGGCTGCCGCGTCTAGAACCTTAACGCGCCAGGTGGGTGTCCGCCCTACGAGCCATTAGCTCCCTGTGCGAGCAGGGCCTGCACAGGCCCGCAGGAAAAAGACTCCCTAGGTTTTGGTGTTGGTTCTACTGTTGCTTGACCCATCACCAACCCCACGGGGGATGCACAACCAACTCGGTTCCTATCTCCGGAGCGCCGTCCTCGCCGGCTCAACTCTCGAGCGCCGCGGCCAGTTCCCCGGCGAGGGCGGTCACCCGCTCCCTGATCTCGTCCCGTTCCCCTTCATGTCGCTGCCGGCACTGGTGCAGCTCGTCAGCGATGTTGAGCGCCGCCAGGATGGCGATCTTCGCGGTGTCGACGGTGCGCACGCGCTCGGCGACCTCGCGCATCTTGCCGTCGACCAGTGTCGCCAGCTCCTGGAGGTACCCGCTGTCGTCTCGGCCGCGGACGTGGTAGACGGCGCCGAAGATCTCCACTTCGGTGGCGCCGCTCTGGTCTCCGTCCACGGCGGTCGGTCCTCGGTTCACTCCCGGCGGCGGACGAAGTTCCGCGCTGCCAGGGACTTGCCGCGGACTATATCACGGAGGAGGCTGCGCCCCCCTCGATGAACTCAGCCGCCGGGGGCGGTTCGCGAGAGCAGCTCTGCCAAGCGCTCGGCCAGTCTCGCGACCCGCCGCCGCACCTCGGCGCGCTCGCGCCGCCAGGCGGCGGCGTCCTCGCCGTCGCCGGCGGCCTCCGGCGCGCTGCCGGCCGCGGCG
>CAZNIX010000524.1:1643-3420 GCA_964573125.1 uncultured Thermoanaerobaculia bacterium | reverse complement strand
ACTCGACGGTGCCGACCTCGTCACCGGCGTCGAAGCGCGCGCCGATCTCGGGGAGCTCGACGAACACCACCTCCCCCAGCTCCTCCTGCGCGAACTCGGTGATCCCGAGCACGCAGGTGCCGTCGCCGCGGTCCTTGACCCACTCGTGCTCCTCGGTATAGCGATAGTCGCTCGGGTACATGCCTTCCCTCCTGGCGTCCGCGTCCGGCCGGCGCGGTTCGCGGCGAATTATCTCACTGCGAGCGCTTGTAGAACGGCAGGGGCACGATCCGCGCCGGCAGCTCCTTGCCGCGCACCTCGATCGCCAGCTCGGTGCCCGCTTCGGCGAGCGCGGGCGGGACGTAGGCCATGCCGATCGCGCGCTCGAGGGTCGGGCTCCAGGTGCCGCTGGTCACCCGGCCGACCGCGGCGCCGCCGTGCCGCACCGCGTGCCCCTCGCGCGCGATCCCCCGGCCGACGATCTCGAAGCCGGCGAGCTTCTTGCCGACGCCCTCGCGCTTTTGGCGCTCGAGCGCGGCGCGGCCGACGAACTCCCCCTTGTCGAGCTTGACCACCCAGCCGAGGCCGGCCTCGTACGGCGTGGTCTCCGCGTCCAGCTCGTGGCCGTAGAGCGCCATCGCCGCCTCCAGGCGCAGGGTGTCGCGCGCGCCGAGCCCGGCCGGCTGGAGGCCGTAGGCCTCGCCGCGGTCGAGCAGGAGGTCCCACACCGCGACCGCGTCGGCGGGGTCGAGATAGAGCTCGAAGCCGTCCTCGCCGGTGTAGCCGGTGCGCGAGACGAGCGCCGGCTTGCCGCCGACCTCGCCGCGGGCGTGGCCGTAGTAGCGCAGCGCCCCGACGTCGATCGAGGCGAGCGGCGCGAGGATCTCGACCGCCCGCGGCCCCTGGAGCGCGAGCAGCGCGACCGCGTCCGAGACGTCCTCGACCTCGACCCCCTCGGCGGCGCGGGCGGCCTCCCGGAAGCGAGCGGCGTCGCGCTCGCGGTTCGCGGCGTTGACCACGACCAGGAAGTCGCCGAGCGGATCGCCGGCGTCCAGGCGGTAGACCAGCAGGTCGTCGAGGTAGGTGCCGCGCTCGGTGAGCAGGCCGCTGTAATGGGCGCGGCCGGCGCCGAGCTTGCCGACGTCGTTCGGGGTCAGCCGCTGGAGGAAGGCCTCGGCGCCCGGACCCGCGACCCGCACCTCCCCCATGTGCGAGACGTCGAAGAGCCCGGCCGCGCCGCGCACCGCGCGGTGCTCGATCGTGACGCCGGCGTACTGCACCGGCATCTCCCAGCCCGCGAACGGCACCATCTTGCCGCCGGCGGCGACGTGGCGCGCGTAGAGCGGCGTCCGCCGCAGCGCGTGCTCGGGCATGGGCCGGAACTCTCCTCGGCGGGTCGGGGCAGGGCGGTTCGCGACGGCGGTTTTCGGAACGCGGTTCCCGGTGAGCAGGCTCCAGCGGCGGGTCCCCGGGCACCGGAGGCGGCGCGACGCTATCACAGGGCTCCGACCCCGAGGGCGTGACGAAAAGGCGGCGGACCGCCGGCCGGTGGGCGGCGCGGCGGCCCGCCCCGGGAGGGCGGCTCGAGGACGCCCGGAGCTCTAGACCGCGCCGCCGGGAGGTCCCGGCGCGCCCGGACCGGGGGCGCCGGGGCCGTGGCCGTGACGGCGGTGGCGGGGGCCGAAGACCCGGCGGGCGTCGCGCAGGGTCTCGAAGCGCTCGAGCTGCTCGGGGGTGAGGATCGCCTCGAACTCGTCGAGCGCGCCCTCGAGGACGGCGTGGATCGCCTCGCGGTTGG
>CAZNIX010000524.1:0-1633 GCA_964573125.1 uncultured Thermoanaerobaculia bacterium | reverse complement strand
CGCGGTTGGCGTGGAGGTCGATGACCAGCGCGCCGACCGCGGCGGGGTCGGGCTCGGCGGCGTCGAGCGCGGCGCGGAGCTGCTCGAGCAGCGGGCGCCGCGCCTCGCGCAGGGGCTGGATCTCGCCCTGCGCGGCGTCGAAGATCGCCTGCGCCGAGGTCACCTGGGCCGCGGTCAAGTCGAGGAAGAAGGCGAGCCGGCGGAGCGGCGGCAGGCCGCCGCCCGGGCCTTCGCCCTCGGCGCCGGCGGCGAACGGGCCCGGGCCGAAGACCCCTTCGCCCAGGCCGAAGCCGCCGTCGCGGCCGGCGCCCGAGCGGCCGGGGCCGGTCGGACCGGGGCCGGCGAGCGCCAGCGCGGGCACGAGCACGAGCGCGGCCAGGGCGAGCGTCAGGGTCACGCGGCGGCAGGCGCGGCGGGGGTTGTCGTCGGGTCGGTTGCGCTTCATGTCGGTCTCCTCTTCAGAGTCGTCGGTCTGGGTTCGTTCGATCGGGTCTTGGTGGTTGGGTCTCGATCGGCCACACCCTTGGAACCCGTGACGGCGGACTTTCCTGCGCCGACCCGCCCGGCTCCGCCGTCACAGGTTCGCCGCCGGCTGTGACCGACCCGTCGGGCCGGCGTCACCGCGCCGCTCCGGCGCCGGTCTATCGTGCCCACCCGGGGTCTAAATGCCGATCAACAAAGGAAGACCCGGTCCCGGGGACCGGCGGCCACGAGGGGGAGACACCGATGACCGCCCGCTGCGACCTGCACGTCCACAGCAAGCACTCGAACCGCCCGCCCGAGTGGATCCTGCGCCAGCTCGGCTCGCCCGAGAGCTTCATGGAGCCGCTCGAGGTCTACCGCCGTTGCCGCCGGCGCGGCATGCGCTTCGTCACCCTGAGCGACCACGACACGATCGGCGGCGCGCTCGAGATCGCCCACCTCCCCGACGCCTTCGTCTCGTGCGAGGTGACCGCGGAGTTCCCCGAGGACGGCTGCCAGATCCACTGCCTGGTGTGGGGGATCGACGAGGCGTCTCATCGCGACATCCAGGCGCTCGCCGGCAACCTCTACGAGCTGCGCGACTACCTCTACGACCACGGCGTCCCGCACGCGGTGGCGCACCCGCTCTACCGGGTCAACGACCGCCTGACGCTCGAGCACTTCGAGAAGCTCCTGGTGCTGTTCAAGCGCTTCGAGGGGCGCAACGGCATCCACGACGGGCGGAGCAAGCAGGCGGTCGAGGCGATCGCCGCCCAGCTCGCCCCGGAGGTCGTCTTCGACCTCGCCGCGCGCCACCGGCTCGACCCGCGCGATCCCGAGCCGTGGGTCAAGCGGGTGACCGGCGGCAGCGACGACCACGGCGGCGTCTACGCCGCGACCACCTGGACCGAGACGCCGCCGGCGGCGACCGTCGAGGAGTTCCTCGAGCGCCTGCGCCGGGGCGAGCACCGCCCGGGCGGCGCCGCCGGCTCGACGCTGCGCCTGACCCGCAGCGTCTACGCGATCGCCTGGGAGGACGTCCGGCGCCGCTTCCCCGGGCCGCTCGGCAACCGCCACCCGTTCGCCCGCCTGCTCCGGCGGCTGGCGCACGCCGGCGGCGACGGCGACGGCGCGACCGTCGTCGCCCTCCCCGGCGCCGGCGCTCCGCGGC
>CAZNIX010000523.1:0-3427 GCA_964573125.1 uncultured Thermoanaerobaculia bacterium | reverse complement strand
CCCGGCCGAGCAGCGGCCGCGCCGCCGCCCGCCGGGCGTGCACCACCAGCGTGCCGGCGAGGTGGTCGCCGAGCCGGCGCGCCAGCGGGTCGAACGCGATGAACGGCGTGCCGGCGATGACGTCGACGGTGCGCATCAGGTTGCGCACCACGAGCGCCCCGGCGCCGGCCGCGCCGCCGGTGCGGTGGACGGTGCGCAGCCCGACCGCCGCCTTGCCCGGGGTGCGGCCGCCGAGCGCGATCTCGAACGCGGCGAAGTAGCCCCACTGGAGCAGGAAGAAGCCGGCGGCGAAGAGCAGCCAGCCGAGGCCGGGCCGCCCGAACGCCGCCCCGACACCGAGCGAGGCGAACCCGAGCAGCGCCGCGAGCAGCGCCACCGCCAGGTAGTCGATGAGCGCCGCCAGCACCCGGCTCCCCAGCCCCGCCACCGGCAGCTCGAGCGGGATGTTGTCGATCCCGAGGACGGTCTCGCGCGCCAGCTCGTCGCCCATGCGAGCAAGCAGACTACCATCCGGGCGCCGGACCTTCCCGATTCCGTGGACAGGGGTAGTGGGCTATTAGCGTGTTGCTCCGTTGGTGCTACCGTTTCGGGCTAGCCTGAGCGGGCCGACCTGGAATCCACCCGGCCCGGCATCAGGGAAGCGCCCCGGGCGCACGTGCAAGCGCGCGCCCGGGACTTGCCGCCCAAGGAGACGTGCTCCATGAGCGACCGCAGAAAGACTACACCCGCCGTCGAACCCGACCCACCAGAGCCCAGCTACTGGCTCCCCGACTCCGCCATCCGCGGCACGTTCGCCGTGCATCTCCGACCCGAGGACCGCGCCGCACTCCAGGCGATTGCCGCACAGGTGCTCGACCTCACCCAGGCCGCGCACCTGATCTACCCCGACCACCGGCTCGCCACCGTGGGCGACATGCGCGGGGTGGCAGACGACCTCTACCACCTCGCCGGCTTCTGCGGCTATCTGATCGGCAACGCTGCGCAGAGCAGTCCGGAAGCTGCCGAGTTGCGCATGGTGGTGCTCGCCGAGAGCGCCGGCCGCGCTATCGAGGTTCTGGCGAAGGAAGTCGAGGCGGCTGTAGCCGCGGAGGAACGGACGTGACCCGCCGCAAGCAGGTCGACCCGCAGGCCTTCGACCCCGACAGCGGCATGCGCCACACCTACACGGCCCGGCTCATGCCCTACATGCACGAGATGCTCGACCGCCTCTGCCGGGACCTGATCCTCGCTCAGGACGAAGGCGGGCTCGACGCCGGAGCCGAGCAGCCGACCGTCCGCGACCTCCGGGCGGCGGCGGCCGATCTGCGGTTCACCGCCGACTGGCTGATGCACCTCGGCGATCAGGACGCCGAGGGCCGTTGGGAGAATCGGCTGCTCGACCTCGGCGAGCGGCTGGCCGGACGGATTACCGGGATCGCCGAGGAACTTGAAGCGGCGATCCCGACTACGCCCGCCGAGTAGCCTTCCCCTGTGGGGCGGTGGGATCGCCACCGCCCCGCCTTCCTACCCCTCCGGTCACTCCGACGGACACGACGTCCGCCAGCGGAAAGCCGACGCTCAGGGGCTCCCGCCGCTCCATTTTCGCCCGCCGATACTCGTCGGCGCTCGTGACTACGACGATGCCGTCACGGACGCCAACGACCGACTTCTCGACATTCCCGAGTGCTGATCGAAGCGTAACTGTCTGTCCCGTATAGATTTGCCTATCCATGCGCGCAGTCTACTATGCGTGCCGCACGGATCCAGGAAGAATCCTGCGCGCCAACACTTGACGGCACGACCTCAGCTAGTGCAGCATGCCGTTGGCACAGACAAGGAGGCAAACGGAATGAGCGAAGAAACCAGGGCTGCGGCATACGTGCCGTACGGCACGTTCAAGAACCAACTCGACCGATTCCAGAAGGGAGGGCTCCCCGGCCGCGTGGACAAATCGGCCTTTGTGGGACTCGCGGGCGGTACACAGACGCAGTTGCTCGCCACGATGAAGTTCCTCAACCTGGTTACCGAGGAAGACGAGCTTCCGACGGAAGCCCTCAAGCAGCTCGTAGCGAGGGACGAGGTACAGCGCCGACCGATCCTGAAGAAGGTCCTTCAGGAAGCGTACCCGAAACTTTTCGAGCTAGATCTGGCCTCGGCGACGCCTCAGATGGTCGATGAGGCGATGGCCAACTACGGCGTAGCAGGAAGCACGCTCACGAAGGCCGTGCGGTTCTTCCTGACGGCAGCAGCCGAGGTAGGTATCGAGCTCTCGACCTACCTCCAGAAGTCGCAAGGCGGAGCTCGCCCCAAAGGGAACGGTGCTCCGCGACGGAAGAGAGCAAAGGCGACGCCCAAGCAGCAGCCGAGTCAGGATTCGGGAAACCAGGTTGGCGGTACGTCCAAGCAGCTCCAGCTCGTCAGCGGCGGAGGCTCGGTGACGCTGACTTACTCGGTGAACCTCTTCGAGGCCAGCCCCGAGGATCGAGACTTCGTGTTGCAGCTCATCAAGAGCTTGGAGGACTACGAGCGCAAGCATCCGCCAGAGCCAAGGCATTCACGAGAGCCGAAGCCGGCGCCAGACGTGGAGGAAGGAGACGAAGAACGCGGCGATCAGGAGTGAAGTCCCGCCCTCGCCAGGCTGTTCCCGCAACCGGGTGAGGGCGGGGAGTACTGCAACCCAGGCAGTCGCCTAAGAGGCTTGCTACCAGGGCTTTAGAACACCCCAAGGATAGCGGATTAGGCGGCTGCCGTCAACCCGTGAGGGAGGCGGCTTTGAATAGCTGTGCCTTGTTCTGGGCCGGGCCGCGCCCGCCGCATCGGTTCAGTCTTGGACTGATCCGCTCGAGCCGGGGCGGCTGGTAGGAGGCAACTGCGGAGGGCGGGCTGCTGGTGCAGCAGGCGGGCATAGGACCCGCCGAGCCTGTCCGGGCTGAGGTTCGATTCCTCCACCCTCCGCCAGCATCCTAACCCGACCCGGCTAGCTCGCGCTCGGCCGCCGCCTTCAGCGTCTCTCTGATCCAGTCGGAGACGGTGCCGGTTCCCCGGCGCGCGGCGGCGTGGTCGGCCGCTCGCCGAATCAAGTCGTCTAGCTCGGGGAGCACGCGGACCCGGAGCATCGCGCTGTGCGCCCGGCTCTCTTCCTGCCTGTCGGTTCGCTTCGACATGGCGCCAGTGTAGCACCAGGATTGTCACACGTCAACCCTTGACACGCGGCACTAATGGTGCTACAGTGGAGACACTGAGACGGCGAGAGGAGAAGCCCCGCGATGCACCCGACCTGCCCGACCTGCGAGACGACCTGCCGGAAGCACGGCCGCACCCGGACAGGCGAGCAGCGCTACCGCTGCGGCAAGTGCGGCGCCACCTACCAGGCCGAGCGGGAGCGGCTGTTCGGCGTGCCTATTCCGCCGAAGCCGGCCACCGATTCCGCTCGAAGGCGGCCACCGGT